>CAYTXD010000266.1:0-1511 GCA_964441305.1 Microcaldota archaeon | reverse complement strand
ATAGAGCGTATAAACAAAAGCTAGGAAAAGTGTTATTAATTTTTCAACGGCCTAAAAGAGGAAAGGGAATGGCTGAATAATGAATTGGAAGGCGCAAGAAAAGGCGAAAGGCTCCACATTAGCGCATACTTCAATGGAAAGCTAATTGCGAACGCAGGGGCAAGAAGGGGGCTTTACAAGGAGAGAAACAATGTTGCAGTTGGCATCTCGGTTCTCAAGCAATTCCGCGGGACAGGGCTTGCAAAATTGCTACTTTCCGAAGTTATTTCCCAAGTCAAAAAAACAATGAAGCCAAGGAACATTTACCTTGATGTTTATGAAAATAACATGCGCGCAAGAAAGCTTTACGAATCGCTGGGCTTCAAAAAAATTGCAAAACTCCCAAACTGGGTAAAGCACAAGGGGAAATACCAGGACAAGGCAATCATGCTTCTCAAATAACCGGCAGGATGATTTTTACGGAAGTTCCCTTTCCCATTTCGCTTTCAATATCAATTCTCCCGCCATTTGCTTTAACCAGCTGGTTGGCAATGCTAAGACCTGCTTTCAGCCCCTTTCCATTCTGCAAATCCTTTAATGAGCTTCCCAATGGGTAAAACAACTCAAATGCATTCTCAAGCTCCTCTTCTGGAATTCCATTCCCCGAATCCCTTACTTCCAAAACCAGCTCCTCATTCCTTATTGAACTGCGCATTTGGAATGCGCCCCCATTTCCAACAGCTTCCGAAGAATTGAATGCCATTTCCTTAAGTGCATGCTCCAATTTCCCGGAGTCACAAATTATTCTTTTACTGCTCCCAATCCCGCCAATGAGGTTGATTTCCACTCCCGGATGCCTTGCCTCAACCATTTTCTTTACTCCACTGTAAAGTTTTGCAGACAATTCATTGGAATCCCACTCTTCCAACTCAGTGCCAACGGATGCCTTGTAATATTCCATCAACCTTGCCATGACTTCTCCAGCCGCCAGGGCAGAATCCCTTGCACTCTCAACACATCTCTCCCTCTCCCATTCGCCCATATCCTTGCCGTAGATAATTAATTCCAAATTTCCTAAGATAGGGGAAAGCAAATTGTTCATTATATGCATGAATGCTCCAGCCATTTTCCTTACAGACTTCATTCTGCCCTCTTCCTCAGTAAATTCCCTTGCCTTCTTGAACCTGCTTGTATCTGAAATCGAGACAACCATCTTTTCAGTCCCATCTTTCCCGCTAGGCAGCGGCGCCATGAAAACAAGGGCAGTAAACTCCTCTCCCCTAATTTTTACAGTATGCTCGAATTCCCTTGGATTCCCTGTTTCAAAAAGCAGCATTGCATTCTCATGGAATATTGAATTTTCAAGCTCAGGCATTATCTCGTAAATTCCCTTCCCTGCCAAAGGACCCTTCCGGATGCCCAATCTCTCCGAGAATTTCTCCGCCCCCATGTTTGCATAAAAGATTTTGAATTCAGAGGCTCTGTAGAAAACCTTTTCTATAAGTATAAACCTATGGGCTTTACCGTCATCA
>CAYTXD010000265.1:0-1548 GCA_964441305.1 Microcaldota archaeon | reverse complement strand
TGGAGGGGGGGCAGGATAGCCCTTTCCTTTAATTAGTTTCTTTTCCAAATTTAGCTCATGGAAGTTTTCTTTATAGGCACAGGAGGGGGAAGGGTAAATTTAGTTAGGCAGCTTAGGGGAACAGGGGGTTTCAGAATCAACGGGAGCTTGAATTTCCATGTTGACCCCGGGCCGGGCGCGCTATTTAACAGCCTGAAGTACAAGCAAAACCCAGAGAAGATTGATGTTCTTGTAGTCACCCATGCGCACATCGACCACTGCAATGACGCGCAGCTCATGATAGAGGCGATGACTGAATTTATGAATATGAAAAAGGGAATTTTGGTTGGGAGCAGGAATGTTTTGGAAGGGGGGAAAAGGTACGACAGGGTTGTCTCAAGGTACCACCAGCAGGGGGTTAAAGAGCTGCATGTGATGGAGCAGGGCAAGGAAATTGAGCTGGAAGTGGGCGGGAAAAAGGCAAGAATGCAGGGTGTTGAAGCGCGCCATGATGAGAGAAGTGTGTTCGGGTTCAAGCTGTGGATGGATGGAAAGGTGATTGGGCATACTTCCGATACCGAGTATTTTGATGGGTTGGGGGAACTTTACAGGGGATGTGATTTGCTTGTCGTGAACAATTTAAAGCCAACTGATGATGGGATACCCGACCATTTGAAAACGGAAGATACTATTGAAATACTTAAGGAGGCAAGGCCGAAAAAGGCAGTGATTACCCATTTGGGAATGAAGCTCATCATGATGCCGCCGGAGCTTGAGGCGGAAAAAATTTCCAGGGAGAGCGGGGTGGAAACGGTTGCCGCAAGGGATGGGATGAAATATGAGTTTGGAAAAGAGAGGGGGGAGAAGAAATTGGCTGATTTTTGAGTGTGGTAATTAATTGAAAGAGATATAAACATTGGGCGAGTGAACTATAAGATGTTATACGGTAAAATGGAACCCGAAAAAGTAAAGGGGCTGGAGGGAAAGCTGAAAATGCCCGGCTTAATGGAGGGGGCTAAAACATCGCATCACCTGATGAAAAGGATATTGAACCTGCAGAAGCTAAAAATCGCGCCGGGGTCTGATTTCAGGGATGCTTGTAACCAAATACTATACTCTTTATTTAGGTGCGAGGATGAGAAACGTTTCATGGATTTTGATGAAGGCGAATTGGTTTTCTTTAACAGCGAAGGAAAGGCAGAGCATGTTGGTAGATATCCATGGGGCCATGGAAAGGCAGATGTTGAAAAGAAGAGGAAGCAGGAGCTTTCATTTGAAGTAAATAAAAACAAAAAGCCAGTATTTTCAGTTGATGGGAAACAGGTTAGGCTGGGGCTTCCGGTCTACATGAATGGGGTATTGAAGGGGGCACTTATATTGACAGGCAAAAACCCGAAGGGGATCAGCGAAACTCAGATGGAGGGCATATTTGCAATAACCGATATGGTATCAAATAAACTGCATTCGTTTTCAGAAGAGTTGGAGGATAAAAGAGAACTAAGCAGGCATAGGAGGAATTCTTATCAAATTGGAAAATTTATTCCTAATTTTAATAGGGTAGAAAAGGGC
>CAYTXD010000264.1:0-1549 GCA_964441305.1 Microcaldota archaeon | reverse complement strand
GCCAGAGCAACGGCTCGATTATTGGGGCTGCAGGCCTCTTGCTCGGAATGGGAAAGCTTAGAGGAATGGAGGGGGTATGCCTGATGGGTGAAACGCACGGGAACTATGTGGACCCGAACTCGGCAAAAGGCGTTCTTGAGATTCTGGCGAAAATCCAGGGGATTAAAATAGACATGTCAAAACTGGAGGAGAGGGCAAAAGCCGCCGAGCAGTTCATGAAAAAGATGGAAAAGGAGGCCGCAAAACAGAGCCAGGTAAGCGGTTTTGAGAGCCAGTCAGAGCTCTCCTACATAAGATAAAGCTTTTAAAGCTTATATGGATAGGTTTTCCCGAGGTGTATAATATGGCTGAAGATAATAAGTTGTTTGCAGTAATAGCATACTTTTTTGGTTTGCTGGGGGCATTGGTTGCCTATTTTATGAAAAAGGACGACCCGTTCGTGAAGTTCCATGCGATACAGTCGATATTGCTGAATATTGCAGTAGTGGGCGTGTACATTGTCCTTGGAATAGTGGGATTTATTGGAGTTGCAATTGATATGCTGATAAACATCGGTTTTCCCATCATAGGCACATTGACTGGGCTCGTATCTCTTGTTTTTGCCCTTGCAGTACTAATCGCATGGATTCTCTGCCTCTGGAAGTCCTTCAACGGTGAGAGGTACAAGCTGCCGGTAATCGGAAACATGGCGGAAAAGTACGCAGGCTGAGCCTGCCTTTCTTTTTCTCTTTTTTGTTTTTAGTTTTTAGCAAACACAGTGGATTGCTCCAAAGCATTAAATAGTCGTAATTCCAATTAGTAGCATGGGAGGCAGCGCAACAGCAATAGCTTCAGGTTCGGTTTCAATAGTGGGCTCTGAGATTATAGGAAAAGGCGCCTCTTTCAGCATTGACCTTTTCACCACCGCAAACGTAGAGGTGAAAGAGGGGAGTTTTGGAGTGAGGGTGGCAGGGGAAGGTGGAAACCAGCTTGAGAAAATCGCTGTCGAGAAGCTGCTTACGAAATTCGAAATTGACACACTTGTTGATGTAAAGGTTAAATCCGAAATTCCAAGGGGCAAAGGGATGGGAAGCAGTGTTTCGACTGTAATTGCCCTTACAATTGCAACGATGAAAGCATTGGGAAAAGATATTGACGGCGAGGAAATTGTAAAGCTTTCATACGGCGCCTGCAAAGATGCAGGGGTTGGAAATTTTGAGGATGTTTGCGCAAGCTATTATGGTGGGCTGCAGATAACAAACAGCAGTGAGGAGAAAATCCTTAAAGAGGAAAAGATTCCCAAATATGAACTCATATTCCTGAAAAAAAGCGACGGAACCAGAATGGGTTCCTTGAAGGCAGGCGAAAAGAAGGAGGCAAAAAAAAGGTTGGAGAATGCATTTTCAATGGTTAACTCTGGCGAGATTTGGGAGGGTGCGAAAGAACGGCTTGATGTATACTCTGAAATTTTCGGAATTGACAAAAATGCTGCAGAGAAGGCTCTTGAGCTAGGGGCAATTGGCGCAAGTGTGACTAACAGGAGCGGAACTGTTTACGCTGTCTGTGACCA
>CAYTXD010000263.1:560-1575 GCA_964441305.1 Microcaldota archaeon | reverse complement strand
CGCTTTGGCATAATTTATTTGAGATGGGAAAAACCTAATTCTGTCCCACAGCCGGCCTAAAGGGTAAATATTTAAATGGTGGCTTTCAAAATCCTAAGTTATTGCTTTCGCGTTTAAGGCGGTATTATGATAGGTAAGAAGATAAGAATGGACCGGATTATGGACAGGAACACGAAAAAAACTATTCTTGTTCCTATGGACCACGGCGTTTCAATGGGGCCTATTCCCGGAATATCCAATATTTCCGAAACTATTGACAAGGTGGTCGAGGGCGGCGCAAACGCCGTAGTTATACACAAGGGAATCGTAAAGTCAGGATACAGGGGGTATGGGAGCGATGTAGGGCTCATGATACATCTAAACGGCTCAACTTCGCTTGCGCCAGACCCGAACGCAAAAGTGCCGGTGTGCAATCCGGAAGAGGCAATAAGGAAAGGCGCGGACGGAGTCAGCATACATGTCAATATAGGCGCAAGCAACGAGGGAAGAATGCTGAAGGACCTTGCAGAAACATCTGAAATTTGCGATCATTTGGGACTTCCCCTGTTGGCAATGATGTATCCCAGGGGGCCGAAAATAAAGGACCCGAAAGAGCATATCGGGCTTGTCTCAAGGGTAGCATTCGAACTTGGAGCAGACATAATAAAAACTTCATATACCGGAGACCATGATTCTTTTGCAAGGGTGGTTGACGCAGTATGTGGCACCCCTGTAGTTATTGCGGGCGGGGAGAAAACCTCTACAAAGGAATCCCTTCAGACAATAAAGGATGCGATGAATGCAGGGTCTGCAGGTGTTGCATGTGGAAGGAATGTTTTCCAGCATGATGACCCGACCGGGATGGTGAAGGCAATTGCGGACATTGTGCACAAAAATGCGGAAGTGAAAGAAGCACTCCAGGAAGTAAAGGAATGATAAAATGGAAGAAAAGGAAATATGGGTAGAGGACAAAGGTTTTTCGGAAGGCATGGGGCTTAATCTCAAGGATGAAGGTTCAGGAGAAACGGTGCGAATT
>CAYTXD010000263.1:0-550 GCA_964441305.1 Microcaldota archaeon | reverse complement strand
ACAAGTACGAAGACATAAAGAAAATTGAGGAGCTTGAAAAAGAGGGAAAGGAGAGGGTTTTCATAGAGTGCGGAAACTGGAAAGTAATCCCATTGGAGAACCTTATTGCGTTGAAGAAGAAAATAAAGCTCATAATGTCCGTAGAGGATGCGGAAGAGGCAAAGCTCGCCCTTGAAACTCTGGAAACCGGGGCAGACGGGGTGCTGGTTAAAAATGCCAATGAGGAAACGATAAAGAAAATAATGTCCTTCATGAAGAAAGAGGAGAACATGGGAATTTCGGAAGCAACAATTACCGAGGTAAAAAAGATAAGCACGGGTGCAAGGAGCTGCCTTGATACTTCTGAAATTATGAATGACGACGAGGGAATGCTGGTCGGAACCTCCTCAAACGCATTCGTTCTTATGAAAGCGGAAGTTTCCGAAAATCCCCACGTTGAAACAAGGCCTTTCAGGGTTAATGCAGGCGCACTTTCGATGTATGTTACTGTTCCTGACGGCAGGACAAAGTACCTCAATGAAGTCAAATCCGGAGATGAGGTATTAATTGT
>CAYTXD010000262.1:0-1593 GCA_964441305.1 Microcaldota archaeon | reverse complement strand
GCCTCCAGCACCTTTGCCAGCTTGTCCTTCTCCGGCTGGGGAAGCTTCCTCACATATCTTGACAAATCTTCAAGCCGGACTGAAAGCCCCTCGTATGCGGTCTGCATGTACCTTTCGGTTATTGCCTGGGGCGCGTAGTTTAATGTGGAAACCAGCCGCATATCTGTGTGCTTTATGTAATACTTTCCATTTAACCTTATGATTCCCATTTCCGCAAGCGCTTCGTCAGTGTATGCAGCGGCTTTCTCGAAAAGCAAATCCTCACCTTCCCGGAGCATAAACCTCTTTCCCTTCGCCTTTGGCACCCTGACTTCGAAATACCATGCGCCTTCCCTGAATTCAAGCCCTACGGGCTCGAAAGTTACCGCCCTGTCTCCCTTGAAAGTATTCACTTTCTTAAGTTCGCTTTTTGGCGCAATCCTCATCTTCAGCCCCCTTATTTCGCTAAACAGCTCCGCGGCCCTTTCCGCGCGGGCGGATTTGGTAAGGTAGACGCCCCATTCAACATACTTGTTCCTGAGCGCCTGGTACATTCCCTCAGTAAGCACATCCGAACCTATAGCATTCTTCCCTGCGGCAGGGGAATATTCATACATTATCTTTCCAACATCGTCCCTGAAAATGCCAGTTACAACTCTTTCCTCGCCCTCTTCGGTTATTATTTTAACCGGCCTTTTCTCCCCTTCCATCGCCTTTGCCCATTCATCAAGCTTTGATATCTGCCTTGTTCCCTTTTCCCTTCCCATCGTTACTGTTTCCCTTGCCCTTGCATACCTTCTGGCAATCCTCCCATCCCTGAATCTTCCGGCCTTTGCTTCCACTGCCTCTCTTTCCACTGCCTGCACTGAGAGCTTCATTTCCGGCTTGCTTACCCTGGGCGACCTGAGAAGCTTCCCTCTTATCGTGGCATCCATCGCAACCGGGGCCTCCAGCTCCACAAAAACCCGGACAATACTCTCCGGTTCCAGTTCGTAAGTCGAGACCTTCCCCCTTTCCATTATTTCAATCTTGAACCTGCTTCCGGCTTCAAGAATCCTTCCTTTCACTGGCTTGCTCCTTCCCGGCAGCTTCACCATCACCTGGAGGTATTCGCCGTTGTCTGCAGCAAACTTGTAAAAGCTCCTGGTTAGTTGGGTATCCCTGCCGTCAGCTATCGCCCTCATTGCCTTTGGCACGTTTCTTTTCGGGAATTCCATGAACCTTATTCTCTCAATCTGCTTGTCATTGAGCGCTCTTGCAGTGGCTGCCATCTTTCTTGAGCTTTCCAGTATTTTGTCTGCCCCCTGCTCCTGCCATCCGTACCTTGCTTCTGCAAGCCTGTACCTTGCTTCCAGCCAGCCCAGTTGGACCCTGTTCCAAACAGCCCCCACCCTGAGCCTGTTATACTGGACCATCGCGCCGATATTTTTGCTGTTCTTCACAAGATTTACCGTTCCCTTTCCCACGGACCTCAATAATGCATATTCAATTTTAATCGGGTCAACAGCCATGCTGTAAACGAACCTGGTGGAAGGCCAGCCCATCCTGTACCATAGCGCACTCGGGACTCCCTTCGCAACCCTGCCAACTGCCTGAAGCCTCCTTCCCTTCTGA
>CAYTXD010000261.1:0-1596 GCA_964441305.1 Microcaldota archaeon | reverse complement strand
GCTTGTATTTTGGCTCTGGGGCGGCAGATTTTTTAGGCGCAACAGCCGGGGCCGGGGCTTCGGTAGTTAATTTTACAGTGGCATTAAGGTCTATATGCTGCTGAACAGATGCATGCGCGGCCTTGAATCTTTTTCCTGCCTCTGCGACTGCTGCCTTGTCCCCTGATGCAAATGCCTTCTGGAGGTCTGCATAGGCCATCTGGTATTCCCTCATCATAAGGACCCTTTCTTTTGGAGTGCCTGGAAGCTTTTCGAAAATCTCCCTTCCTGCAACCCCCATGCCTTCTGGACTTTTGGGGCTTCTGAGAAAGTCGCCAATTGCATGGCTTGTGTCGGAGTATACATTTCCTGTTGACATGGCAGTTTCAGCTCCGGTGCTTCTAAGTATTGCATGCGTCCTCAGCTCGTCGCCAAGAAGCTCATCAAGCTGCTGAGATGCGTTTGGAGAACTCGTTATATCGTCAAGCGCGCTTTTCTTTACATATACAGTTGCCTGCCCGGTCGTATGATCATATTGCGTGAATGCACGGGAATCCGCAGAAGCTCCCGGCTTTTCCAGTTTTGCCCATGTGTCGTCGCTTACCACTTTGTAGTCGGTTTTTGACATCTGTGAAATTCCTCCTTCAACTGCCCCGCCTTGCGCACCAATTCCGCTATGGGTGTCCTTCATGTGCGAGCGCACTACTCTCTGTTCTGACTGCTTTAATGCTGATAGCGCCTCATCTGAAACTTCCACGCCAGATTCAACGTTTACCCTTTTCTGGGCTGTTGGAGTAAAGTCTGCGACTGCTTCAGGAGGCTTAACGGTTGGGGAGACTTCAGGGGTTTTTACTTTAGGGGTTTCAGGTGCAACAGATGAAACTTTATTCGAGGGCGGAGTTGAAACCTCCACGTCTGGAATCTTTGGCGCGGGCGGCTTTGGCATTGGAGTAATTTTTCCGCCTTTGCGTGTAAGTGACTTGAATGCATCATCAAAGGGAGTATGCTCTTTTGTTGCCTTTTTCCCAATTGTAACGATAAGATGGCCTCCTTTTGTGTTCTGCATCATGTCAGAGCCTGCCTTGAAAAGCTTGGTGTCTGCAAGGTACTTCAGCTGCTTGCTGCCTGCGGCCCCCACAACAGGTACAAGTGAAACCATATCCATTACATTAGCGCCTCTATTGTCTGCAATTATGGAATAACCAGTGTATGCGACATCTGCAGTTGTCTCAATTGCCCATGCTGCCTTTCCGGAAACTTTAAATGCCTGGAGGGCCGAGCCCCCGCCCAATGTGACTAGCGCAAATGTGGAATCCCTTACTGCAACAAATGTCTGGTTGTATTCCTTTGTGAGCTCGTTGTTCATTTTTTCGAGGCTTGATACATGTTGCGTGCTTGAATTTACGCTTTGCTCAAAAATGCCAAGAATCCTGTTTGCCTCTGCAACATCTCCGTTTCTTAAAGCCTCTTTGACTTTTCCCTTCAGTTTTATCAAATGCTGAACCTGGCCCTGCATGCCCATAATGTTGTTGTGTATCTGGTTGCCATAGGTTGTTTCTTCATTGAAGCCAAGCCAGCTGAAATATGTGGTTCCTATCGCATCTACTACATTTCTCC
>CAYTXD010000260.1:0-1646 GCA_964441305.1 Microcaldota archaeon | reverse complement strand
AATTCCGGCTTTTCCAATGGGGCCTGCTCCTGCACCCTGGCGGCGGGGGCATAGGGTAGGGGTTTTTTTGGGGCTTCCTTCCGGGCAGGGCGAACAGTGGAAGCGGCTTTTTCACCGGGTTCCGCTTGGGGCGCAGGTTCCTGCTTTTTCTGAGCAGGGGCTGCAGGTTTCTCTTTTGGTTCGGCTGGTTCAGCTGGCTGAATTGGTTCATTTGGGAGCGGCTCTTCCATTACTGGATGAAGAATCCCGCTATCTTCCTGTGCTTCATTTGGCATCTCCATTTCCCGCTCGGCAATATTTTCGCCTGGGGTTTTTTGCTCTGCTTCCCCAGAAGCTGCAGGAGGTACAGGAGGTGCCTGCTGGCTTGAGGGCAATTGGGAGGCAGGTGGTACGGGAGTTTTACCTGCAGCTTCCGATTTGGAACTGATTTTTTCAGTTTCCTTTTTCAGCTTCTCAACCCTTTTCTTTTCAAGCGCCTCCTTGGAATATTCCTTGAGCGCATTGAGCCGGTTCTGCATTTCAAGCTTTTTTTCAACCGGCATGTCTTCTTTTGAGAGATACGATTTTTCAAAAATTCCCTGCAGTATACTTACTGTTTTGTCAGGTTCAAGCTCAAAAGCCATTCTGAAATAGTTTTCAAATTCACTATTATCAAGCTTGTAGTGTACATAGCCGATTGCAATGTAAAGCTGGATAACCTGATCCTTGTCATCCCCAGGGATTAAGCTTAGCGCCTTTTGAAAGCTGGAAAGGGCATCTTCATAATCCCCTTTTTTCATAAGCAGCTTTGCCTTTTCCTCATGTGCAAAATAGTTCGACGGCTTTAGCTCAATCGCCTTTTCAAGGCACTCCATTGCCTCGGGGATTCGGTTGGTGCGGGCATAAGCCATTGCGAGTATGTTCCATGCCTTGAGCAGGGCTGGGCTGTTCTGTACAACTTCCCTCAAGATACGTATTGCGGCACCATAGTTATTCTGCTTGAAATTGTTGTACGCTTCCAGTATCTGCTCATTTTCGCCGGCCATTTTCCCTACCTTTTCCTGGAAAACTTTTGCCTCGCCTCTTTAAACAGCTTCTTGTGGCTTTGGTATTTGCTTTCCGAAAGCTTCTTTTTGTAGTGGTCGTCCAAAAGAGACTCTAAAAGCTCAAATGCTGCAGAAGGGTTATGGGCAAGCGCCAGCTTGATTGCATTCTGTGAGTCAGCATGGCGCTTAAGCAGGGTGTAAGAGTACCCTATTCCAACAAAATATTCGTACGAGCGGGGCTTGTTGTTTTTATTGAACTTTATTGCCTTTTTGAATTCGGATATTGATTCACTATACCTGCCCTGCATTATGAAAACCTTTCCAAGCTCGCCGTGCGCAAAGTAGTTCTTAGGATCATGAAGGATTGCCATCTTGAAATATCGCTCTGCAGATTCAAGAGGCCCCTGCCTTATGTAGCAAGCGCCTGAAATATTAAGGGCGGAAACATTTCCCGGCTCTTTGGAAAGAACGCTTTCGGCAATGCCTATTGCCTTTTCATAATCGCCAGATATGGCATGGCTGTTTGCCTTTAACAACGCCTTCTTCAAATCAATTGCCATGATTACTAGGCCGTTGAAAAATTAATAACACTTTTCCTAGCTTTTGTTTATACGCTCTATT
>CAYTXD010000259.1:0-1647 GCA_964441305.1 Microcaldota archaeon | reverse complement strand
AATACAAGAAGCCAAAAAGCAAAAACAAGACTTCATGGCTTAACATCACCGGAGTCCATGATTTGGACAAAATCGAGGAAGTCGGAGAAAAATTCGGAATCCATTCCCTTGTCCTGGAGGACATTGCAAATGTCTCGCAAAGGCCGAAAATTGAGGACCATCGCGACTACCTTTTCATCGTAATGAAAATGGCTTATTTTGGCAAGAGCAAGCACCTTGACACCGAGCAGGTCAGCCTGATTGTTGGAAAGAATTACCTGATTTCTTTCCAGGAGAGGGAAGGGGATGTTTTCGAGAACGTTAGGAAGAGGCTAAACGATTCGCAGAGATTCAGGAGAATGGGCAGCGACTACCTTGCGTATTCACTTATGGATGCAATAGTTGACAATTATTTCCTTGTCCTGGAGTGGATCGGTGACGATATTGAAAAGCTTGAGGCAATCCTTGCAAAGAACCCGAACAAGAACACCTTAAGGACCATTCATGCAATGAAAAAGAACATTGCAGTGCTTAGGAGTGCAATGTGGCCCATGAGGGAAGTGATAAGCAGGCTCCAGAGGCAGGAAACCGGCATTATTGATTCGGAAACCCTTCCTTATTTCAGGGATGTTTACGACCATGCAATCCAGATAATTGACACGCTTGAGACTTTTAGGGAAATGACTTCGAGCATGATTGATGTATACCTTTCCAGCGTCAGCGACAAGATGAATGAAGTAATGAAAGTGCTCACAGTCATTGCAACGATATTTATACCTCTGACCTTTATTACTGGAATTTATGGAATGAACTTTAGGTACATGCCGGAGCTGAACTGGATTTACGGCTACCCCTTTGCATGGGGCGTAATGATTGCGGTCGCACTGGTCATGCTTCTTTACTTCAGGAAAAAGGGGTGGCTCTGATTTTTGAAAATAAAAAGAAAAAAAGAAAAGCTACCTAGGGCTCTTTCCCTCCACTGTAGGATTCTCGGGGTTCGCAGTCCATTCCGTACACGAGCCCTCGTAGATTCTTACTTTCGGATATTTGAGGTAATGCCTGAAAAGCAGATATTCGTTTGTTGCCTCCCTTCCAGTTCCGCATGAGCAGATTACTGTCTTTTCTTTTGTTATCATTGCGGCAGTAAGAATTTTTTCAATCTCACCCTGCGGCTTGAGCAGTTTTGGGTTGTGCTCGTCCATTAGGCTTTTCCAAGGCAGGTTTACTGCTCCAGGAATGTGGCCCGGCTTTCTCCAGGGCCCCTGGCCTTCGTAAACTTTTGCAGGCCTTGCATCAAGCAGGATGACATCCTCATTGTCCTTTATCTGCTTGAACTCGCCAATCTCAACAATATCCTCCGTGTTCAACTCCACGTTATAGCTGCTTTCATCAATTTCGGGGAATTCCTTTACCAGCTCCTTTCCCTCTGCTTTCCACTTATCCAGCCCGCCGTCCAGAACGTAGATTTTCCCATGCCCGAACCTGCAGATTGAATACGGAACCATGGTCTGCTCCAATCCGTCCCCTTTTCCCGAGAATCCCCCTTTTCCGGAGTAAACAACAACCGGCCTGTCTTTTGTTATGCCCACTCTCCTGAAAAGCTCCTGAGCGGCCAGGCCGGGCAGGTATTTGCCGGGCATTCCTTTAAGCGGAATCCTAAAAAGCTCG
>CAYTXD010000258.1:0-1655 GCA_964441305.1 Microcaldota archaeon | reverse complement strand
CAGCTTGAAAGGATACGGTAAGCTGTAAAGGAGACTAAGAAGCCAAAAATTGCAATAGTAGTGATGGATGAGAAAAAGGCGATTTTTGCAACGCTAAGAGGGTATGGGGTTGAGTATGAGTTTGAGCTTGAGAACAATGCAAAGAAGGGGGAGGAGAAGTTTGAGGAAAAGGCGAGAGGGTATTTTGGGGAGATTGCATCAAAGCTTGGGAGGTATGAGGTGGACAAAATTATTGTTGCAGGCCCCGGTTTTGCAAAGGAGAATTTGAAGAAGTTTCTGGATGGGAAAAATCCTGAAATACTGAAAAAGATTATTTTTGAGAACTGCTCGTATGCCGAAAGGAGCGGCGTTAATGAAATATTGAAAAGCGGAATTGTGTCAAAAGTGATGGGCGAGTCTAGAGTGGAGAATGAAACAAACATGATTGAGAAATTGAAAGCAGAAATTGGGAAGGATTCGGGGCTTGCTGTTTATGGGAAGAAAGAAACTGGAAAGGCGGTCGGGTATGGCGCGGTAAAGGAGCTTTTTGTTCTTGATGAGCTTTTGAGGAAAGACGGGGAGGTGGAAAAGCTGCTTGAAAAAGCGGAGAAGGGCGGGGCGGGGATTACCATCTTTTCATCGGAAAGCGACCCGGGGGGCGAGCTTAAGGGGCTCTCAGGGATTGCCGGAATTCTGAGGTTCAGGATTCAATAACATGAACTGCGGTTGCCTTGAATGAAGCATAAACTTTCTTTCCTTTTTTCAGGCCAATTTCATGGAGTGATTTTTTTGTGACTATGGAGGTGAGCAAAAAGCCGCAGGATATTTCCACTTCTGCGGTTGTCCCCAAGTTCCTTATTTTTGCTATCCTGCCCTCGAAAGTGTTCAATGCGCTTGTTTTTTGCTTCCTGTTTTTCAGAGTGATTTCCTCGGGCCTTATGAAAGCCGTGACCTTGCCCGATTTTTCCGTCACCGCCTCAATCTCTTTTCCGCCCACACTTATCCTGGCAAGCCCTTCTTTTCTTGAAATGACTTTCCCCCTAAGAATATTCTTCATGCCTGTGAAATGCGCGACAAAATCCGATTCGGGCCTGTAATATACATCTTCGGCATTTCCGATTTGCTCAATTTTCCCGTCCCTCATGACCGCTATCCTGTCTGCAACCTGCATTGCCTCTCTTTGGTTGTGGGTCACAAAAATTGCGGTGGTGCATTCTTTTTTGAGAATTTTGATGATATCTGCCCTCAAATCATCTGCTGTCTTTTCATCTACAGAGGAGAAGGGCTCGTCCAGCAAAAGCAGCCTTGGCTTTGTTATTACTGCGCGCGCCAGTGCGACCCTTTGCTGCTCGCCCCCGCTCAATGTCGAGGGCTTTCTTTTAAGCAGGTGGCCCAGATTTGACATCTCGCAGATTGCCTGAAATTCTTTTCTGTCCCCAGAGTATTTCAGCCCGAACTTTATGTTCCGCTCAACAGTCAGGTGGGGAAACAATGCATAATCCTGGAACAGGAGCGCGGCCTTCCGGTTGCCAACAGGAACGTTTTTCATTTCCTTTCCGCCAAAAAGAAGGCTTCCTGAGTGCAGGTGAAATCCTGCGATTGTCTCAAGCAAAAGCGTCTTGCCCGCGCCTGTAGGGCCGAGGAGGACGAAAATCTCCCCCTCCTCGACATGCATG
>CAYTXD010000257.1:0-1655 GCA_964441305.1 Microcaldota archaeon | reverse complement strand
ATGCCCGCAAGCACAGTGCAGGTTATCGGAGCTGAAAAAGCATTATTCAAGCACTTGAAAACCGGAAGCAAGCCGCCAAAGCATGGTGTGATTTTCCAGCACCCTGAAATATCATCAGCACCTAAAAGAAACAGGGGAAAGATAGCAAGGGCGGTCGCAACAAAAATCACAATTGCCGCAAAGGCGGATGCGTTCACAAAGAATTTCATTGCAAAGGAGCTTAAAGAGAACCTTGATAAAAGGATAAAGGAGATAAGGAAGGGATAATATGAAGATATTTGCAATCGCTGACCTGCACGGGGAGGAATCAATACTTGACCGGCTGAGGGTCATAGGAAGCAAGAAGGATTACAAGCATATTATTATTGCAGGGGATTTGACTGACAAAGGCCCGGTTTCATACGCAGAAGAAGTGCTTGAGCTGGTTCAGGGGGCTTATGCAGTGCACGGCAATATGGACCCTCCTGAAGTGCTTGAGCTTCTTGAGAAAAAGGGGGCTTCAATTCATGGTAAGAAAGTGAAGCTCGGCCAGTGGAATCTTGTTGGCTGGGGGGCAAGCAATCCCACGCCTTTCGGAACCCCGAGCGAAATGAGCGAAGATGAAATCGAGAAAGGGCTTAGGGATGCAGGGGTAGACAAATTCTCAATCCTGGTCACCCACGCACCGCCGAAAGGCATGTTTGATTCTGTTGGGGGGGACATGCATGTCGGAAGCACGGCAATAAGAAAAATCATTGAGGAGAAAAAGCCGATTCTGAATATCTGTGCGCACATACACGAGCACAAAGGTGAGGATGTCCTTGACGAGACGCTTGTTGTCAAGCTGCCTCCTGCATCTACAGGAATTGGTGCGGAGATAACTATTGATGACGGCATTGAAGTGAATTTCATAAGGTGCTGAGATGGAGGATGTTAAAGTCAGGTTTGCGGATTCAGAAGAGGACCTGATGGAGGTTGCAGGCCTTTTTTTGGAGATTTTCCCTAATTCCCTAATGATGATAAAGGAGGATGATGTTTACTTTATTGCCGAGCGCGAGGAGGAGGCAGTGGGCTTCGGGCATGTTGTTGAAAAGGAAAAGTATGCGATGGTTAAGGGGCTCGGAGTCCTTGAGAGCGAAAGGGGGAAGGGAGTTGGCACAAAAATACTTGAGAAGATGATTAAGTACTGCGAGGAAGTGGGATATGAGGATATCCGGCTGAAAGTGAAGGTAATGAATCCCGCAGTGAAGCTTTATTTGAAAAACGGCTTTTATTTGAAAAGGATTGGTACTGCTTATACTTTGGTAAGAAGGAAAAATACATAGGAAGTGGGACTTACTTTTTGAATTTTGAAACGTTTTTCTTGAACTTCTTCATTAATTCATCCATCTTTTTTTTCTTTTTTTCCGAACCGGATTTTTCTCCCACTTCTTCCTGCTTACCCTCTGGAGCTGTTTGCTTTTTTTCCTGCTTCTTTTGCTCCTGTTTTGCAGGGGCCGGTGCCGTCTTTGGAGTTTCTGCTGAGGTTGCGGGTGTTTGGGGCGGGGAGAGGGTGGGAGATTTTGCTTCAGGTTTAGCTGAAACTGCTTTTGGCTTTGGCGCTGCAGGCGCTTTTGCTCGCTGTTTTACTGGACGGTCATCTCACAGAACATGGTATTGGAGAACTTAACCGTATC
>CAYTXD010000256.1:0-1675 GCA_964441305.1 Microcaldota archaeon | reverse complement strand
CGACAATTATGTCGTGAAGAAATTGCTCACAAAGTACAGGATGTTTTTTTCTGAAAAAAAGCTTGGGGAGGATTTGAGGCTTACGCTTCGCGTGCCAAACCCTGAAGTGGAAAAGGAGGAGGCAAAAATACTTCTTGAAACATTGGCAAGCATTCCCCGCTCGTACGATGTTGCAAAGCTGTTTTACGGGGAGGGTTTGGCGCCTATTTTCGAGGTAATTTTGCCAATGACTGCGGATTACAAAAGCATTGACAGGATTTACAGGTATTACTCTGATTTCATAATAGGCAAGCAGGAAAAGAACGTGAAAAAAGGGGATGTTACCGTAAAGGAATGGATCGGAGAGTTTAGGCCTGAAAAGATAAATGTTATTCCCCTTTTTGAGGACTGGGAGCATATTCTTGAGAGCAATGAAATTGTGAGTAAATACCTTGAGGACAAAGATGTTGAGTACCAACGGGTGTTTCTTGCAAGGTCCGACCCTGCAATGAATTACGGCAATTTTTCCGCTGTTCTTTTGAACAAGATTGCACTCCAGAAACTGCATGCGACTTCTGAGGAAATTGGGGTTAAGTTTTACCCGATAATAGGGGTTGGGTCTGCCCCCTTCAGGGGCAATTTGAGGCCCGAGACTGCGGAAACCATTGGAAAAGGGTATTCGAGCGTGCACACTTTCAGCATACAGTCGGCATTCAAATATGACAACAGCCCTGATGAAGTTAGGAAGGCGGTCGGAAACCTACAGGAAAGGAAAACCTCAAACCCTGTTGAAGTGGATGAAGAGAAAACCCTGAAAGTGCTGAAGAAATATTCCGAAAGGTTCAGGAGCCAGGTGGCAGTTCTTGCGCCAACAATAAACAGGATTGCAAAGCACGTGCCGGGCAGGAGGAAAAGGAAGCTGCATGTTGGCTTGTTTGGGTATTCCAGGAAGATGGGCGAGATTCAGCTTCCGCGCGCAATCAAGTTTACTGCAGCTCTTTACTCGATAGGCCTTCCGCCTGAAATTCTGGGGATAGATGCTCTTGACGCAAATGATATTGAAGAGCTTAAGGAGTCGTATGTCAATTTGAATTATGACTTGAAGTCATCGCTTAAGTACTTCAACGAGGATTGTTCCCTTATTCCCGCAGGAATAAAGGAAAAGGTAAAGGAGCTTGGAATAGATTACGAAACTGACGCGGAGCACAAGAGGAATACCGACTACATTTTGGACGCGCTTGAGAAGGGGAAGATGGATGAGCGCGTTGAGGAAAACATTCTCGCGGCGGCAAACATCCGAAGGTTTTTGGGTTAGTTTGGAAAAACCCGAAGGAAAGCGAATTGGGTATAAATACGGAGAGCCACAGCTTTAGCAGTGGTCTAAATGGATGATGAAGCAAAAGGAGGAGGGTTTAACGGGCTTGTTTGGTATGGCCTGCTTATCCTTCTTGCCGTCGCATCATCCGCCACTTATGCCGAAGATTCTGCCATGGCCAACACCTCAAATGCAGAGCCGGCGCTGTATGCAGCTGCTGCAGCATTCTTGGTCGCCCTTGCTGCAGCGGCTTTCTATTTTTTTGGGAGGAGAAAGGAATAGGCAGGCGCAAAGGATTAAAACAGGCAAACTCTTGGTAGATGCATGGATGAAAGAAGGGCGAGAAAGCTTAACAGAATGGGAGAGAAAAAGGGGCCTGTT
>CAYTXD010000255.1:0-1683 GCA_964441305.1 Microcaldota archaeon | reverse complement strand
AAACGCAAGTTTTGAATTGATAAATATAGATGACGGAACAACTTTTTACTCTGGAAATGCAACTTCCAACTGCACATGGGCAGAAGGCAATGAAACATATTGCTCGGGGCAGATTGAAGAAACAATACTTGACTCCGGGGAATGGGCAATGGTTTTCCGCTGCATTGGGGAGGAAGGGAGAAGCAGGGTATCAGGTTACAGGTGGTTTGTGCCATTCAGCAACTTTACAACCACCGTTCTCCAGCCCTCCGAAAGCACGGAGATAGAGCAGGGAGATGATTTTGTTTATTCCATTCTGGTGGAATGCAATGAAGGGGGGGAATGCGGAGATGTTGAGGTTGCGCTTGACCCTGTTTCAGGCGCGGCAAATTCTCCCCAGGATTCCGGGCCTTCGCCTGGCATAAGGGTTGAGCACGCAGCAGTTCTTGTTCTTCTCACCGTGCTGCTTGTTTCAGCCGCACATATCGGCAACTCAAAATTCCACCTCAATAACAGGCATGCAGTATGGATTGCATTCGCGCTTTCGGTTCTTGTATTCATGCTGCTTCTTCTCACTCCAATAGAAAACCCTGAAACAGTTCTTTCCGAACTCACCCTTTCGGATGAAGTGGGGGCTGAAAAGCAGGAATTCCAGCCCAGCGAGCCGGTTTACGTGAATGTAAGAATTCACAAATCACCGTATGATGCGGTAAATTCATTCGGCATTCTTGTAAAAGGGCCAGGAGGGGAAACTGCTGAATACTCCCCTGCCGAATGCACTCCTTCTATCGAATCAATGAATTACGGGGAGGGGTTTGTTGCAGGGAACTGGACATACGGGTACAGGTATTTCAATGAAAGCGGGCAAAACGAATCAGGGTATGTGGAGGTGAACAACTATTATGGTGACCCGCTATACGGGTTTTTCAGCAGTGATGCAGGTTATACTGCAGGCTATGGTTATGGAATCGATTACTCGGACTATATCGAATGCACTTATGAGTTGGAGGATGTTGATGAGATTGGCGATTATGAAATAGATGTTCTTTTCAATGGACAAATCATTTCCGAGGATATGAGCTCTTTTGAAATAACAATTCCGGATGTTGCCGAAAAGGGCATTATTCCGCAGGGCTCCGGCTCACCCTTTTATGTTGATGAGGAAAACCCCCAGGTTTGCGGGGGGCTGAAGGGAGGGGAAACATGCACATTAACATGGAACGTGCATTCAAATGGAGGGGGCTCAACATACCTTTTCTTTACCGAATACGAGCCAACCCAATACCCGGAACACGTTTCTTCTGGAGTTTCAGAAAACCTAATACTTGCGGTCGGGCCCGGGGAAGAGGAAGGAGATGTTGGAACAACCGAATACGAGCCGGCCCCCAGAACACCCCAGCTTTTGCTGGACATCGATTTCGGGTGCGTTGGCGAGCCGATAGAAATCAGCATCCAGTCATCCCGCGGTTTCGGTGTGGAATCCAGCATATCAATTTACAGGGTTGTAATGGGAGTTAGGGAGGAAATTGCGGGAACAACTTCAACGGATTACTCGTTCACACCTGAAGAAGCCGGGACTTATGGAATTGTCGCAACCCATCCTGATTACGTTTCCGCAAGAAGGAGCGTCTACATACCGGAATGCGCAGTTCCGGAGGAAGAGCATGAATGCGTTTCGGATGACGACTGCTTAAGCGGGGAGAT
>CAYTXD010000254.1:0-1710 GCA_964441305.1 Microcaldota archaeon | reverse complement strand
TATGTAATTCGAATACTTCACTTCAACCTTGACGAATTTCCCCTCAGGCACCTTGTACTTGCAGCTTCCCTTCATGAAACTCTAATGCGCATAAACATTATTAACCTCTTTGTAACTCCTTGAAAAAGGAAGGTTTAAATTCTACCTGCATCACCTTATCTTTTGATACGCGATCAGGGTGATGACATGTACAATGAGTTTATGAAGTGCTGCAAGTGCGGCAAAGAACTGAAGATAGGGTCCCAGAAGCAGTACATAGACCATTCCACAGGATTTACATACATATACTGCAAGGAGTGCTATCCGCAGGATGACCCGGTAGTGGCAGGCGATTAGCCTCCCGCCCCCTTTCTTTTATCCGCCCCCATCCCTTTCAACAAGGTTATTATTGTTTTGCCCCCTAATTTGAAGCATGAAATTGCTTACAATCCACGCTGATTTTGTGGAATACCAGCCAGTTAAGAAGGCGATGGAAAAGCCCGAAGAGGCCAGCGAAGAGAAGGCAAGGGTGGAGGAATGCCTGGTAGTTTTCAATGCAGTTGAGAAGGGAGACGAGAAAATTTCCAACCTTCCCGGAAGGGCGCTTGGGGAAATTATCGAAATTGCAAAGCAGGTCAACACAAAAAAAATTGTCATCTACCCCTGGGTACATTTAACTTCCAAGCCAGGCAAGCCCGAGCTTGCCCTTTCCACGATGAAAGAACTCGAGTCCGAACTGAAAAATGAGGGATATGAAATATGGCGCGCGCCATTCGGCTGGTACAAGTCATTTGACATCAAGTGCAAGGGCCATCCCCTCTCCGAGCTTTCCAGGCAAATTTCACCTGGCGAGCTTCCGAAAGTGGAGGAAGAGAAATCCGAATCCCTGGAAAAAGAGGAAAAAATGAAAAGCGAGTTTTTCATCCTCACCCCTGAAGGTGAGCTTTTTCCAGCAGGTAAATTCGATTTCTCAAGAAATGAAGGGCTTGGCAAATTCTCAAATTACGAAATAACAAAGAAAAGGGCTTATTCACGCGACCCCGCGCACATAAAGCTCATGAAGGAGCATGGAATTGCGGATTACGAGGGGGGAAGCGACTCCGGCAACCTTCGCTGGTACCCCAACGGAAGGCTGGTTAAAAAACTTCTGGAAAACAAGGTGAGCGAAACATGCATAGGCCTTGGGGCAATGGAAGTGGAGACACCGATAATGTATGATTACGAGCATCCAGCACTAAAGAAATACCTTAACCGCTTCCCGGCAAGGCAGTATGTTGTGAGTTCGGAGGACAAGGAATTTTTCCTTAGGTTTTCCGCATGCTTCGGCCAGTTCCTAATCAAGCATGACATGTTAATCACTTACAGGAATCTTCCCTTGAGAATGTACGAGCTTACAAAATATTCCTTCAGGCGCGAGCAGTCCGGCGAGCTTGCGGGGCTGAAAAGATTAAGGGCCTTTACAATGCCCGACATGCACACCCTCTGCACTGATTTGGACGGGGCAAAAGCGGAATTCGGGAAGCAGTTTGACTCATGCATGGGCTGGATGAACGGGCTCGAGATTGAGTATGAGACGGCATTCAGGGTGCAGAAGGAATGGTTTGAAAAAAACAGGGAGTGGTACGTTTCAATGGTTAAAAAGCTGGGAAAGCCCGCGCTTGTTGAAATTTTTGAGGAGCGCTATGCATACTTCATAACAAAATTCGAATTCAATTTCATTGACGGCCAGGA
>CAYTXD010000253.1:0-1738 GCA_964441305.1 Microcaldota archaeon | reverse complement strand
AGTTATTGCTGAGAGGGACTTTGCAATACAGGAATCAATCGATCTTGGGCATTATTCTTGCTGTATAGAGCCTGCATGCACAATGTGCTTTATGGAAGGAAATGAATGGAACAACAATACTCCGGGGACATGCGGCTGCCTCGAGAAAATAAAAAATGGAGAGATGCCATGCCCGCAATGCCAACGGGGCCTTAGGGAAGGGCTGGGAGTGGACCTGTCAAGGCTTGAAGGGTAATGGCATGCCTGCAAACTCGTCATTCAGGAAATTGCAGATAATGCGCCTCCTTGAAATGAGGAGAATGACCTTGACTGAAATTTCCAAGGGAATTGGACTATCTTTGTCATACACTAAGCAGCATCTATCAGTCCTGCAAATGCAGAACAAAATAGCCAAGGTTGATGAAGGAAGGAAATGGAAGTATTACGAGATTATTCAAAAGGGCTGCCGAAAGACTTATAATGATGTGTGAAAATAATTTCACATATGAAAACATCAAAAAAGCAAAACCCCTGCCACTTATTTTTCGGAGTGCTTGGCAGCAAGCTGAAGATAGGAATAATTTATGCGCTAAAGAAGAAGCCAATGAATGTTACAGATCTTTCAGGAGAGCTTGGGGAGGAAAGAAGCAAGGTGTCCCACGGGCTGATGCTCTTGCGAAGCTGTGAGTTTGTAATGAGCAAGAAAGAGGGAAGAAAAAACATCTATTCATTGAACAAGGAAACAATTGTTCCCCTTCTTTCATTGGTTGACGCTCATGTGAAAAAGTACTGCAAAGTGTGCAAGCTTAAAGGGGGTAATTAGATGGTAAAAAGAAAGATTGTGAAAATTGATGCGGACAAGTGCAACGGTTGCGGAAAATGCATTCCTGACTGCCCGGAAGGCGCACTTCAGATGATTGACGGAAAAGCAAGGCTTGTTGGCGACCTATTCTGCGATGGGTTGGGTGCATGCATTGGAAGCTGCCCGGTTGGCGCAATATCTGTTGAGGAGCGTGAAAGTGAACCCTACAGCGAACGAAAAGTAATGGAAAATATTGTAAAGCACGGGACAAACACAATAGTTGCGCATCTTGAGCACTTGGAAGAGCATGGGGAAGAAGAATACCTGACACAGGCAATTTCATTTTTGGAGGAAAAGGGAATGGAAGTTCCTTTCGAAAGAAAGAACCGCGCAACACCGAGCACTTTCTGCGGATGCCCAGGCACAATGGCGCAGGCCATTGGCAAGAAAGAGAAAAAATCATCCGAAAGCGATGTTGAAGTAGATTCTGAATTAACTCAATGGCCAATCCAGCTCCATTTGGTAAACGCTTCTGCTCAGTACTTCAAGAATACAGGCCTTTTGGTTGCTGCAGACTGCGTTCCATTTGCATATGGCAATTTCCATTCTGAATTTCTCAAAGGAAAGTCTCTTGTAATCGGGTGCCCAAAGCTTGACGATGCAAATTTTTATGTTGAAAAGCTTTCCGAGCTAATTAAGGAATCAAGCCCAAAAAGCATTACATTAGTAAATATGGAAGTGCCTTGCTGTTTTGGAATGCAAAGAATTGTTGAGGATGCGATATCAAAAAGCGGAAAAACAATTCCACTGAGGCAGGCCATAATATCGGTTTCTGGCGAAAAAAAGTAGGAAATTCAGTAATATTTTTTTCTCTATTTTTTTCTTTTTAGCCTTTTTATCTCGTAATTCAGTATTCTAATTGGAATAAAACTGTCTAGAGTTTTTATATATCTCCCG
>CAYTXD010000252.1:0-1795 GCA_964441305.1 Microcaldota archaeon | reverse complement strand
GGCAGAGACCATTTTGGCGCGGTAGGGCTCGCTGTGGATGGGGTTCCTGTTCTTTTTGCGCTTTACTGTTTCATTGCTTGCAACGGCAACAACAAGCACGTCACACATTTTCTTTGCCTTTTCAAGAGTAAATAAGTGTCCGATATGTAGTATGTCAAAAACCCCTCCGGTCAAAGCAACGGTGTACTTATTTCTTATTTCGTCTTTCAGGAAGTACTTGTCCCCGGATTTTTCAAGCATCTTCTGCTCATCAGGAGAAAGCTGCTCCTCATATATCCACTCGTCAATTCCATTAAGCGTAATCTGCTTTATCAGAAGCTTCCTCCCGGTCTCCTTCTCGTTCATGGTGATAATGCCGAAACAATGCTTAATAACCTAATCATTTGCTTTCCTGGATATGGGGACTATTTGCCATAAAGCCCGGGAGGTGTTTGTGGCCTTGGGGGGTGCGGAGGGGAGGCATTTTTTTGTTTTGGATGCTCTGGGGCATCCTGGGTTTTATCCTCCTCTTTTGGAGGCCTGCCCTTCAAATAGAAATAAACTGCCGCCACTGCAGCAATTGCCAAAATTCCTGCCGCGATTGGAAGTAGTGGGAGCTCTTCGGAACCCCTTGCTATTTCCTCTCTTGCAGAGATTGCATTGCCCCTTGCCTCTGCCGCAAGCCTTGTTGCCTCGCTGTAATCCCCCCTGGAAAATGAATCTTGCGCCTGGGAAAGAATCTCTTCTGCCTCTTCAACATTTGCGCCTGCATCCAATGCATAGCCTATTGCTTCCTGGGCAAGAATGATTGCTTCCTGTGCATCTGATATTTCAGAGCCTGCATCATATGGGAGACCTTCTTTTTCCATGCATATGTTATTCCTGCACTCTTCCCCAAATCCACAATCTGAATCGCTGCAGCATTCGTAGCTTACAAACCGGTGGTCTGAAACATATCCGCATTCGCCCTTCTGGACATCCACACAAGTGTGGTTCATGCAGTACTCCTCATCTTGGCAGTCTGAATCTGCACAGCAATCGTAGAAGACAAATTTATGGTTTTCCACATATCCGCATTCGCCTTTTGATACCTTTTTGCATGAGCCCGATGAACAGACCTCGTCATACAAACAGTCGCTGTCGGATGTGCATTCGTCCTCCTCTTGATCGGGTTGGGGTGCGCAAAGCACTGCAGAAATACCTGAGCTGTCTGAAGAGATTGAGCCTGTTTCAGTAATAGACACTACGTATTCTCCAGGTGAAAGAAGTGTAAAATATGCAACACCTCCCGTCCCTGTTGAGCCCCTTTCTTCAACCCCTGAAGATGAGCATATGCTGATGTCAATTCCTGAGCGCGGGCCGTCCCTGTCTTCAACTGAAACCTCGAATTCCGAACCGGTACAAACCTGTGAAGGGGCAGAAAGCCTAAGCCTGTCAGGGCTCGAAACGTCAATAGGTGCTGAAGGCTGCTGAGGAGATTCTGGCTCTTGCTGTGCTGAAACATAAACTGTAAAGCTCTGCTCTGCAGTTCCGTTACCATCTGAAACGACCAGTAAAAATAAGTTGTCCCCCTCCTGCGAAGCAAGCGGAGCCCATGTAAGTATGCCTGTTGTTGAGTTTATCTGCGCGCCTGAAGGATTCTCGACTAGTGAATATGTAAGGGTGTCATTTTCAGGGTCTGTCGCCTCTACAACATAAGTATATTGCGTATTTACAGTCGCATTGAGTGAAGGTGTTGAATTAATTGTGGGGGGAAGGTTTTCCGGCTCGGGCTCCTCAGGCTCAGGGACTTCGAGAACTGCGGAGTGGCGGATGC
>CAYTXD010000251.1:0-1861 GCA_964441305.1 Microcaldota archaeon | reverse complement strand
CATTTAAAATAGTTAATTTGCACTCTATTATTGATAAATATGGGAAAGATAGGTTTTGCCTGGGAAGGCTCGATGGTGAGCGACGAGAAAGTCGAAGAGGAAGCAAAGTCGCTTGATGAGGAAATCGAGAATATGAGAAAGGCAAGGGGAATGAAGTATGGAGATGACAGGGCTTCAATTAATTTGCTTGATGATGCCAAGATGGTCGCGGAAGTGAAGAAGCTTGCAAAGGAGAAACGCGAGCTGGAGCCAACTTTGCTAATTGTGGTTGGAATAGGGGGCAGCAACTTGGGAACCCGGGCAGTTCAGAGCGCGGTGCATGGAAGATTGTATAATGATATTCACCCTGACTTACGGGTGTTTTATGTTGATACTATTGATTCCGATTTCTTAAGCTATGTGAGAAAAATTCTTTGGAGCACACTGCGCAAGGGGGAAAATGCAATAATCAATTGTGTCACAAAGTCGGGAACAACAATGGAAACTATTGCAAATTTTGAGATACTTCTGGATGTTTTGAAAAAGAACAAGGAGGAATATGAAAAGTATGTTGTAGTTACAACTGACAATGGCTCAAAGCTCTGGGAGCTTGCAAAGCAGAAAAACTACTCAATTCTTGAAGTGCCTGAAAAGGTTGGTGGGAGGTATTCGGTGTTTTCACCTGTCGGGCTTTTCCCGCTTGCATTGATTGATACTGATATCGATCAGCTTCTTTCAGGCGCTCGTGAAATGAGGGAGCTGTGCCTTGAGAAAAACCCGCTCAAGAACCCTGCTGCAATGGGTGCGGCAAGGGCGTTTGTGCACTATAAAGAAGGAAGGAGGATACACAACTTGTTTCTTTTTTGCAATGATTACGAGCAGGTGGGAAAATGGCACAGGCAGCTTATTGGGGAGAGTTTGGGGAAGGAGAAAAATGTTGAGGGGGAAATTGTAAACGAAGGGATTACTCCCATATTCTCAATAGGTACTACGGACCTTCATTCCGTTGCCCAGCTTTACTTGGGAGGGCCTAATGATAAGTTCACAACTTTTGTCGATGTGAAGGAGAGCAAGGTGAAAGTGGAGGTTCCGGAGTTTGAAGAGTACGGGGGGCTTGTGGAAAACATACAGGGAAAGCCGCTTTTAGAGCTGATGCATGCAACTCTCAAGGGAGTTGAGAAGGCGTTTGAGGAGAAGAAAAGGCCGTTTATGGAAATAACAATTCCGGACAAAAGCGAATATGCAATAGGGCAGTTTTTGCAGTACAAAATGATGGAAACAATTTACCTTGGCGCGCTAATGGAAGTCAACCCATTCGACCAGCCGAATGTTGAAGGATACAAGAAGGAAACGAGGAGAATTTTGTCTGAAGGGAAGAAGTTATAAATTATGTGCAACTATATTTGGTTGGTGGTGCGGGATGCTTAATGTTTCTAATTTGAAGCGCGATGTTGGGACTGGGATGGATAGGCGCGTGCTGGTAACGGGCGCGGCAGGTTTTGTTGGGCATAAAGTGGTGCAGAGGCTTGCTGGAAACAGCATACCTGTGCTTGCAACAGATGCGCGCAGGATAAACAGGTTTGAGTTCCTAAAGCCGCTTGTGGAATTTCGGCAGGCAGACATAACAAAGCCGGATACCCTGAAGCCGCTTTTTGAGGAATTTGAAATCAGCTACATTATACACCCTGCGGCAGTGTTCAGGTTCAGCGCGCCAAAGGAGCTTTTGAACCTAGTGAATGTTGAAGGCACTAGGAATTTGCTTGATGTTGCAACTTCAATGGGCGGGATAAAGGGCACAGTTGTATTTGGAACTGCGATGTGCTACGGGAAAAACAACACGGGAAAGCCGATAGACGAAAGCTTCACCCCGAAGCCTTCCAAC
>CAYTXD010000250.1:0-1861 GCA_964441305.1 Microcaldota archaeon | reverse complement strand
TAACGGATATGGCAAATATAACAGGGGCGAGTATTATGCTGATGAAAATGATGAAAGACACATACATTCTCACGCTGGTTATGACTTCCCTCTCAAGCTTCTTGAACTCAATTGCCTCTTTTGATACTTCCTCGAGAAGGGGGGCCATGTTCCCGCCGGACTCCAAGCTGTGTATTATAACTTCAATC
Source organism: Microcaldota archaeon (assembly GCA_964441305.1). GTDB lineage: Archaea > Micrarchaeota > Micrarchaeia > Anstonellales > CAYTXD01 > CAYTXD01. The sequence continues at coordinate 1,673 of CAYTXD010000250.1, read as the reverse complement.
GCATTATCAAGGAGCGGGGATTTAATCCTTTCACCAAGCCCCCTTAGCAAGTCATCAAACGACTTTGTTCCCATTCCCCTTGCAGTCACATATTCTATCTCGTCTTTGAGCTCCCCAAACTCCTCCCTTGCGGAAAGCTTCATTGCAGTAAATGGTGTGGAGCCGCTTCTCACATTTGCGGCCATGAGCTGAAGAACGTCCGGCAGTATATCCTCAATCTCCTCCCCCCTTTTATCTGCCTTGTTTTTCAGCGAGTTGTAGAAAAAGTAATATAAGAAAATTATTATTCCCAAAGTAATCACAATTGCATTCTCAAGCGGAGTGGAAAACAGCTGCAGCATCAAAATAAGCGCAACAAGCCCAATTACAACGGATATTGCCGCCTTCTCCTCCACCCATCTTTCGGGGGCTGGCTCAATTCCCGCATACACCATCTCCTGCCTGATGGCATCTCTGTGCCATTTAGGCGCAATAGAGCCCAACAGAAAATCAACCATGCTTAACCCTCACTGTCGGCCTTTTCACTTTTGCATATCCGACTATGAAATATTCTACAAGCACGAAAACGACAATCATTGCAATTATGAGCGTTTCAGGAATTTCCGCGCCAGTAATGAGCGATATTATCACCAGCATTATGAAAGCAAGAGCGGGAAAAATAACGCCCGCCATCTGATAGCTTACTGTGAGGAACCTCAGGTCGCTTCCGTACTTCTGTATCCTGTCCTTGTGCTGGGCAATCAAATCATCCTCCAGGATTCTTGAAACCTCCTCTACATCAGTTCCCGAGCGCATTGAATTAATAAGCTGCCAGTATGTCCTTTTCATAAGTTTTGAATTGGTTCTTTTTGCCGCCATCTCCAGCGATTCATCAACATCCTTTCCTGACTCCACGTCATGTATTACTCTTCTCAATTCATCAGAAACCACCCCGTAATCCCCAAGGGCGATATTTCCAAGTGCACCATAAAGCGGAACTCCCGCCTTTACATGCAAAACGATAGTTTTCAGGGCAAAAAGCAGGTCCTTTTCTACATCCCTACTTCTTCTATAAGCTCTTGTTCCAGGCACGAGCATTAAGAAAAAGAATATCGCAATCCCGCTAAGGATTGCAACAACTGCAGCCTCGGCAGCATACTGCCCGAACTCCTTTCTGCTGTAAATAAGAACAATATAAAATGCAACCTCTACAATCATTGCCCCAAATCCCATAATGATGCTGTCTGAGATGTATTCAATAGGAGATATTCTCATCCCTGCCTTCTGAAGATTCTGCCTTAAATTCTTGAATAGCGGAAGGATGCCCTGCGAGAGCCCGTCAAATATAGAGCTAAATCTCCTCATACGTCTCTACCATCTTGTCCGGAGTTACTCCTCCCCTAAGCCGGTTCATGAAACCTTCTCCGTCATTGTAATAAGCAGAAACCAGCTTTCCGAGCACATCAATATCAATAACCTTGTGCTGGACAAACCAATTCAGAATATTCTTCTTCTCTTCCAAATCCTCCATAATTTCTGAAGTGGTCAGCCCTGAAAACAGGCTTATTTCATTGAATATTCTCTTGGATGACTTCAGCTTCTGGAACTCATCCTTCTTTGCCTTCCAGCCAAAAAGCATGTTGGTCTCAAGCTGTATATCCCTAGCGCTCCTGCTTGCGGGTATAAGCTCAGCC
>CAYTXD010000249.1:1148-1943 GCA_964441305.1 Microcaldota archaeon | reverse complement strand
AGGAGAAGCTTGCATCAATTGCAAGGGAAAACGGCGCAATTGGCGCAAAGCTTACCGGAACCGGAAGAGGGGGGAACATGCTTGCGCTGACTCCCGGAAAGGAACTTCAGGACAAGGTGGCATCTTCAATAGAGTCAGAGGGGTTCAGGGTGATTAAGACAAAGATAGGGGTAAAGCATGAGTAGATGAGAAGAAAGGTTTGTCTCTTCTATGCCTCGACCGCAAATGCTGAAATAATATGGGGAATTGTCGAATAGAAGCAAATAAAAGCTGAATTAGAGAGAATAAATTATGGGAAAATACATCGTTGCAATAACTGGAGCCTCTGGAATAGTTTACGGGGTAAGGCTCGTAGAGGAGCTTGAGAAGAGTAAAAATAAAGTGTATGTAATTGTTACGAAAGGGGCAAGGGAAGTTGCAAAATACGAAAAGATAAAGATTCCAAAATTCAGGAATGAGCTTGGGGAAAAGGAGATGGCTGCACCGCCTGCATCAGGCTCAAGCAAAAATGACGGCATGGTGATTGCGCCTTGCTCAATGAAGACTCTTGGGGCAATAGCTAACTCATATTCTGATGACTTGGTAAAAAGGGTTGCAGATGTAATGCTCAAGGAGAGAAGAAAGCTCATTCTTGTTCCGCGCGAGACGCCTTATTCAACTTTGCATTTGAAAAACATGCTGAAGATTTCAGAAGCAGGAGGAGTCATACTCCCCGCATGCCCTGGGTTTTATGGGAACCCGAAAAAGGCAGAGGAGCTGGTTGACTTTGTAGTGGCAAGGGTGCTCGACCAGCTT
>CAYTXD010000249.1:0-1138 GCA_964441305.1 Microcaldota archaeon | reverse complement strand
AAATGAGCTGAGCAAAAGGTGGAAGGGGGGAGAGTGAATGGTTCTTGGATTAAGAGGGTTTTTGGAAAAGCTGGGAAGAGAAAAGAGGCTGGTAAAGGTTTCTGGGCCTGTTTCTGTAAGCCTTGATGCATCAGGCATACTCTATGAGCTGGATGGAAAGCCGGTCATGTTTGAAAATTTAGAGGGGTATGAGATGAAAAGCATAGGGAATGTATTTTCATCAAGGAACCTTGTTGCAGAGTATTTTGGGGTTAAAAAGGAGCAGCTTAGGGAGAAGATGGTTGGCGCACTTGAAAACCCAAGCAAGCCAAAGCTTGTTGAAAAGGGAGCATGCCAGGAAGTTGTGATGGAAGAGGTTGACTTGGATAGGATACCTATTTTTACTAACTGCCCGGAAGATGGGGGGCCGTATATTGCATCCTCAATAGTTGTTTCGCATGACCCAGAGTACGGAAGGAACTTGTCCTACCATAGGATGATGAAAATTGGAAAAGACAAGCTGGTGCTAAGGATATTGAAAAGGCACTTGAACGAGTTCATTCAAAGGGTAGGGGGAAAGCTTGATGTTTCGGTAATTATTGGAAATTCCGCAAATGTAATGCTTGGAGCTGCTACTTCTCCCGAATTGGGGCAGGATGAGATGGAAATTGCAAACTCACTTGAGCCTCTTGAGACTGTTAGGATGGAAAACGGCACGGAAGTTCCTGCAGAAAGCGAAATTGTCCTCCAGGGGACTATTAATGCATCAGAGACTGCAAAGGAAGGGAAGTTTGTGGATTTGACCGGCACTTACGATATTGTGCGCGAGCAGCCGGTAATGACTGTAAAGAAGATAACTATGAGGAAAGGCGCATTGTACCAGTCTCTCCTTCCAGGCGCAGGCGAGCACAAGGTGCTAATGGGAATGCCAAGGGAGCCTACTATTTTCTCTGAAGTAAAGAAGGTATGCGATGTTGTGAATGCGTATGTAACCCCCGGCGGATGCTCATGGCTCCATGGGGTTGTGCAGATAAGGAAAAAGTCGGAGGATGACGGCAAGAAGGCAATAGATGCTGCATTCAAGGGCCACAAGAGCATGAAAAGGGTTGTTGTTGTGGATGAAGATATTGACTTGTATGATGCAGAAGAGGTTGAGTGG
>CAYTXD010000248.1:0-1955 GCA_964441305.1 Microcaldota archaeon | reverse complement strand
TACTTTTGAACACTTTTCTATTTAAATGTTTCTATAATTTACTATAACATGGCGCCTGAAAATGAAGGAAGGGGCGAACTGCTCGGCCTGACTGAACTCAGAAAACAGCATGGGGGAATAGAATCCATGCTCCTTTTTTCCAGTGAAGTTGTGGAATTTTACAAATCCGAAATTCTCGCCCCTGAACAGAAAAAAGACCCCGTAGTAAAGGACATGCTCAAACTGATTACCCCTGAGATGACCCTGCTTCTCCCTCTCACCGAATGGATGCGCGCGGATTTGGACTCAATAGACAAGCACCTCAAATCCGAAGATTTCCGGGCCTTCATAAAAGATGGAATTGGAGGGAAGGGGTTTATGCAGATAGGCAAAATCACTTATGATGACTTGATGGAAAACAGCGCAACAAAGAGGGTTCTGGGCAAATTCTTTTCCGGCTTCTGGAAATGGCCGCAGGACATGCCCGGCTACAAGCGGCTGACCAGCGCACCAAAGAACAACTGGGAAGCATCAAGAAATGTCGAATACAACCTTGTTTTCTCTCTTGCAACAGTGATTAGGAAGTACCAGATAATAAACGCGCTGTGCAAAAATAAAAAAATCAATTTCCAGAAAATGAACATAAAGGACAAAAGAAAGCTCCTTTTCATCTCCTATGTTTCCTCGCTGAAAAGCGTCATGCTCGCGCTCGACAAAGTAAAGAATGGGCGGGACCCTCTTGATGTAATAGGCATTGACTGGGTAAGGGAAAAAAGAGGGGGCATTATTGCCGAGCCATCCGCCGCGCTCGCACCATATTTGGAAGGGGAAAAAGTCGCAAAAGGTCTGCCAATGAAAATGAAGTAACCAGTGCTCCAGGCACCCATCACTCTCTGTTTTCCCCTTTATACTGCCCCTCGTAAAGCTCCTGCGCCTTTTTGCTGAGCTTCACAAAAACAAGCTGAATCATTTTCGCGTTCTTCTTAAGAACTATTCCATGGGGGTTTGCAACCGTAAGCAGGGACTCGCTTCTCCCATGGTAGCCAGGATCCCATACTGCACACTGCAGAAATGCGCCGCACCTGAGAAGCGATGACCGCGGAAATGCAATTGCTGAAGAATGGTCAGGTATTTCCACATATTCATTATACTTTATTTTATACGAGCCGGGCTCAAGCTTCAGCTCTTCCTTTTCATCAAACCCAAGCTTTTTTGTTTCGCTTATTTTCCTCTCGCTGTTGTCAAAGTCAATTTTCCCGGCATCCAAAAACTCGTGCACTTCCTTCAAAGTCATATCCACTCCCGAGGGCTGGAACTGGTGCTCTCCAAGCGTTTCCTTCACCAGCTCCCCTTTGATAATCTCCTCTTTTGTCAAAATCATATTTGCACCAACAATCTAGGGTGTAATAGCTGAAGCCAAAATTGAAAAGGACAGCATAACCAAGCTCAATTTCCTTTCTCGTCATCCGAGTAAACCAGGTCAACAAGCTTTTTCTCATAATCAAAAACTTCCTCTTTCTTGAAGAACCTCTCGATTTCCTTTTCCGCAGTTTCAATTGAATCGCTTGCATGTATTATGTTGCACTGCATGCTCATTGACAGGTCCCCGCGAATTGTTCCCACATCTGCTTTTCTTGCATTTGTGACTCCACAGAGCTTTCGCACCATCTCAACCGCTTCCTTTCCCTCAATTACCATGCAAAGCACTGGTGATGAGCTCATGAAGTTCTTTATTCCCGGAAAGAACGGCTTGTCCTTCAGGTGTTCGTAATGCACATCAAGAAGCTCGTCATCAATCTTCATCATCTTTGCCGCAACTATTTTCAGCCCCTTATCCTCAAACCTGGAGATAACCTTTCCAAGAAGGCCTCTTTGCACGCAGTCCGGCTTCAGGAGAATGAATGTCCTTTCCATACTATCACTTCTTCTTTTTCTCTTCTTTTCCTGACTCCTTTGCCTTCAGTTTTTCCTCAATT
>CAYTXD010000247.1:288-1982 GCA_964441305.1 Microcaldota archaeon | reverse complement strand
TTGTTTAGAATCTTTAGCAGCTGTATTTCCCTCTTTTTGCTTGTGCCAATAACCTGATTTTTGCTTGAAGTTTCAGCTGTTAGGTTGACTCCAGGGGCATCTATTCCGGCACCAACGCTCCCATCTATCCTCCCAAGCGAGCCGTTTAAGTCCATTAGTGCAAAATGGAGCCTTGAACCAGTTTCAACAAGTACTTTCATATAATAAGGTTTTGATGCTAAAATTAATATATGACACGAATCCTTTGGTGCATTACAGGCGCAGGCCATCTGCTGGAAGAGACCTTGGAGGAGATGGAAAAACTCGAGCCGTCTGTAATTTTTCTTTCCAGCGCTGGCGAGGAAGTTGCAAGGATGTATGGCCTATTGCCAAGGATAGAGAAACTTTGCAAAGTTGTCCGAGAAAAGGACACTGGCGCAAGCTTTTACAAATGCGGAAATGTTGCAAGCGGCGAGTTTGATGCAGTAGTTGTTTCCCCGTGCACATCAAACACTGCTGCAAAAATAGCATATGGCATTGCAGACTCACTGGTTTCCACTGTGGCATCACAGGCGCTAAAATTCAATGTCAAACTAATAGTTGTTCCAACTGATGCGCAAAAAGAAGCAGACTCCAAAATTCCAATCTACATTGACCGGAAAAAATGCCCGCAAAGCGGAGGGTGCCCGCCAATGGAAATATGCCCTGCCCATGCATTCAAGTCCCAGGGAAGCATTGACATGAGAAAATGCATTGGATGCAAAAAGTGCATGCCAGTATGCAAAAATGAGGCAATCAGCTTTGGAAAAAGCGAAAGGGTGCTTTGCAGGAAAGTGGATTTGGAAAATGTTAAAAAGCTGAAGAAGGAAGCAAAGGTGGCGATAAGCCCAAAGGAAATACCTGAATTGATTGGTGAATAGATGAAAAAGATTCTTGTTGTTTGCTCAAAACTTGCAAAAGATGCCGTTGAAAGGATAGTGAAGGCAAGGGCAGATGTCGAAGTTATGCCAACAGATGAAGACTTGGTGCCATTCATAAAAAAAGAAAGCCTTATTGCACAAATCAAGAATCATGGCCTGGAAAATGTTTCAAAAATAATCCTTCCAGGGTCTGTCAAGTTTTCTGCAGAAGAAATTGGAAGCGCGGTTGGTGTTGAATGCATTCTTGGGCCCGAGGAACTGGAGGAATTCAAAAGGCAGTTTGGAAACGCTACAAAAGCTGGCATTTCCCAGGAAATATGTGAATACGAAAAAGACGAGATTTGGATGATGAAAAACATTCCGATGGGCGGAAGGTGCAAGGTTATTTCTGAGATTGCAGACGCCCTTTCCCTTGATGAAGAAAGCCTTGCAAGAAGGGCGCAGTATTACAAGGAGTCTGGTGGCTCGATAATTGACATCGGGCTTTTGCCAGAAGGGGGCAATGAAGAAAAGATTAGGGGGCTTGTTGAAATTGTCAGAAAATCTGTAGACCTGCCAATAAGCATAGACACCGTTGACCCTCGCGAGCTGGAAGAGGCGCACGAGGCAGGTGCAGACATGCTCATCAGCGTTGACTTTGATTTGATTGAACTGTTTTCCGGCTCTGACACTCCGATGATTGCGATTCCAAGAAAGGATGGCAAAATACCAAAGCAAAGTGATGAGAAGGTAAAGCTTTTTTCTGAGATTGTAAAAAAGGCAGAAAAGCTTGATGTGAAAAACATAATACTTGAT
>CAYTXD010000247.1:0-278 GCA_964441305.1 Microcaldota archaeon | reverse complement strand
TTCAATAATGGAGCCGGTAAATTTTGGGTTTACTGAATCAATTTCCGCATACATAAAAACAAGCGAAAAATTCCCAGAAATTCCTGCAATGATGGGGATAGGGAATATGGTGGAGCTAACAGATGCAGATTCTATTGGGATGCACGCACTCCTTGTTGGCATGTGCACAGAAATCGGAATTGACTATGTGCTTACGGCAGAGTCAAGCCACAAGGCAAAGGAGAGCGTAAAAGAAATTTCCAAAGCGGCAAAGATGATGTATCTTGCAAAAAAAAGAA
>CAYTXD010000246.1:0-1994 GCA_964441305.1 Microcaldota archaeon | reverse complement strand
AGCACCGAGAAAAATTGAAACAGGCGCAATGAAAGGGTCGGCCAGAACTATATTTATCGCCAGCACCGGAACCCATATAACCAAACCAACAAGAAAATGTATCAGCGCAACGCCCATAAACTTTAGCGCGCGCCTGAGCGAATAGTCAAAAAAGTCAATTAGGGATTGGTGCCTTCCTTGGTATATGTTAAAGCAAGCTCCCACATAACCTCCCTTGAATGCACTGGAGAAGAAAAAGCAAAGCACAACAAGAGCCAATGCCAGCGGCCCCAGAATGTAGATGCCTACCTGCTTCACCACGCCCAAGAGGAGGAGAAGCATGAATGTAAGCATCCATATGCTCATAAGCGAGCCGACCGTAAGAAATATCGAGAAAACATAGTATGCGCTTGCAAGGATGTATTCAAGTATGTACCTTTTGTATATGACCATACTCTCCTTCAATATGTCCACTGCTATGAATTTAAACCCTGTCTGGCTTGCCATTTTTCCTCACATTTTTAAGTGCTCCAGGATACTTTAAAATTATTCCTATATGCTCTTCGCAACCTCAATAAGAAATTCGTTAAGCACATCCTTTCCAATTGTGGCCCCTGCAGCGATGTTATGCCCGCCCCCGACACCCTCGACCTTTTCACATGCCGACTTCATCACTTCTCCAAGGTTCAGCCCATCCTCGACCAGTTTTTTGGTTCCTCTTGCAGAAACCTTGATGTTTTCCTTCCTGTCGATAGCGACCGCAATAACCGGCTTTCTGCCCCCCCCGCCGTAAACCATTCCTGCAACAACCCCGATTATCCCATCATCGATTTTTCCCCTACCATCAAGAAATAGGAAATCCCCGTAATCCTCTACGTGCCTGTTTGCATACTCTATTCCTTCCCTGAGATTTCTTCTGTGAAGCGCAAGCAGCTCCCTTGCCTTGTGATATGCCCATTCCTCACCCATGCATACACCCATCCCAATATCTGGCCGGTCATTCCTGCCGCATGCATTCAGGATTGTCGAAAACTCACTCGCGTCCTTGAGCGACTCCATTCCTTCTCTTCCTTTGAGAACATAAACCTCTCCAATAAGCCGTTTTGCAATCTTGTCTCTCCCCCTTTCCGCAAGATATTCGACAACCGCGCTCACAAACCTCTTTTTTTCCTCGTTACTAAGCTGGTCGTAAGTTCTCCAAACCCCTCCCTTTTTTGCTTCCACACCACTCTCATCAATGAGGTGGTTTACCGCATCTTCGTTTCCTGTAATCCCCGGAAGGTAAGGGTCATCTGAATAGAGAAGCAGTTGGCTCAGTGGCCTGCTGAACCTTCCAAAAAGCCGAAGGTCATTTTTACACTCCACCTTCCCCTCTTTTTCAGCCCTTTCCAATATTTCCCTGTTCAACCCTTGTAATGGGTATTGCATATCGCCAACCGCACCCACAATTGCAAGCCCTACCGAACTCCCGAAAACGAAATAAGCAACTCCCGCAGCACTTATCTCTCTTCCCCCGTCAATCCCATGGAGATGCGGATTTGCCTGCGGAGAGTCAAGCCCCTTTGTTTGGTGGTGGTCAATCACAACTGCGTTGTCGAACTCATCTATCTCTTTACAACTCCCCCCCAAATCGACAAAAATGGTTTCCCTTTTCCGGTCCAACGAAGCGACCTCCTCTTCACCCAACTTTCTCACCGTTTTGACTTGATATTTTCTACCCGCATCTCTAAGCCAAATAGCTGCGATAGACCCACTGCTAATTCCATCTGCATCGTAATGGTTCACAATTAGGGGGCTTTCCATTTTCTTTGCAACCTCCCCGACTTCTTTACACTTTTCAAAGAACTCTTCTTTTCCCATGAGGAATACTCTACAGCAACTTATTTATATGTCCTTTTCCATATCCAGCTCATGTGGGAGGCAAAAACAAATGCCTTTTTCCTAGTTCTTTTTCTACTAGTATGCACCATACATTCGGCATCCAACACAACACTTGAACCACTGCCCACTTATTT
>CAYTXD010000245.1:0-1999 GCA_964441305.1 Microcaldota archaeon | reverse complement strand
CCTATAGGTATCAATCCCTGAGTTTCTTCTTTTAGAATCCTAATAATTCTTATCATTTCATTAACAACTTTTTCGCCTGTTCGATGTGCAGGTATGCCTGATGTAATTCCAATTCCCCGAATTTCTCGGCAAAAACTCCAGAGAGTTTTCCGTCCATTATTACGGTGTTCTTTCCCTTCGGGGGGAGACGGGCGCTTAATAGGTTTACTGCACGCTTTCCGGCATTCTCAGATGCCTTTTGTGCGCCTTCCAGGCATTCATAGCCCTTTCTCTCGCCTATCCTTTCGGATGCCCTTTGCGTTATTCCGTTTTTTCTTGCAAATGCGCTAAGGTTTGCGTAAATTAACGGGTACTCCTGGAGAATGCACGCCCCATCTGAATTTATGAACGCCTTTTTCAAAGCTGAGTCGCGGATTAGTATGGACGTGTTTTTTACCTGCTTTCTCCCGAGCGATTTCTCAAGGGATTTGGCGATTTTTATTTTGTCCTCGATGTTTGTTTCTTCAGGGGGAGAGGCGCAGGGAAGTTTCTTATGGGTTTTTTTGCTTGGGAAATTTTCCTCCGAAAGCCGGTCTGAGCCCTTTGAGATTTTCGCAAGGGAAAAGGCCTTTTGGAAAATCTTTTCAAAGGAACTTTTGCTCTCCTCTGTTGTGCTGGCAAAGCCCCAGGAGCCCCTGTAAAGCACCCTGACCCCTATTCCAAATGAGCGGGAGGTTTCGGATGTGATTTCCCCGTCCTTTATTGATACAGAGGTTTCAAGTGCTGAAACTGCCCTGGCGTCCGCATAAAAAGAGGAGTTGAATATCCTGTCTTCTATCGTTCCCAAAAGTTCTTCCATTGGCGCACCTTTACTACCTAGTCAGAAACAAAAAAGAAAAAGAGAATGCCCTATATTTCGGGCAGGTATGTCTTCTCTCCCTTTGCGTCAAGGTATGTGTCGTAGATTACCAGCAAGAAGTATATAAGCACTAGTGGAGCAGGCAATAACATTACTGGAAAGCATACTGCTCCCAACCCAAAACTAACAATAGTTATTCCCGTATAGATGGCAAAAGAAATGGCAAAAAGGATTAATGCAAGCGCCCAATTTCCAAGCCCGTATATGAGCCCTTTTTTCATCTTGTCTATGTATATGTAACCTCCGCCAGGGAAGCCGAGTATGAGCCCGCCTGCAAGAGCGATGAGGGCCGCTATTGCGGGGTCTTTGCCGCCTGTTTTGGTGGGGCTGGGCTCGGCTTTTTTTACCGTTGCATTTTCCCCTTCAGAAATGTCCTTTGCCATCTTTTTGGTGTTTTTTTTCTTTTCAGCCATAAAATTACCTCCCACATCCGAAGATGTGAACCCCGGAAACCGGGTAGTTTGAATTTTAGTTTGCAAATCTCATGATAATATTTTGCCTATTTTCTCCGCACCTTTTTGAATTGATGGGAGCAGTGAATCCTTTTTTGCATAGTAGTGAAGCATGAAAATTGAAAGCGCGTTTTTTCCGGAGGGAAGCGCAATTATCGGCCCCCTCTCATTTTGAAGCCCAACATGGGAGGGGGATGGCGGGTGGCCGGAAAGCTCAAGAAGCGTTTCCGCGCTTCCGAGCACAGAAGCTGATACCCTGGAAACAAGCTGAGTGTCTATGTTCCTAGGAAGTGATGACGCAATCCGAACCCCGTCCCTTCGAACTATTGCAATTCCCTCTATGTCTCCGGTTGACATCATGTCCTGCATTTCTTTGTTTAACCTCTTTCTTATAGGGTCTTGGGCGGGTGGTTTTTGGGGAGTTTGAGAAGGCCCAGGAGCCGGCTGTCCCTTGGGTTGTTGGGGTGCTTCAGGGGGTGCTTCCGGGGGTGCTTCCGGGGGTTGCCGGGTTTGCTGTTGGTTAGGTTTTTCAGCAGTTTGCTGTTCTGTGGTTGGCTGGGGTTGTTGGGGTGCTTCAGGGGGTTGCTGGGGCTGGCTTGGGGTTTTCTTTTCCTGTCCTGCCGCTGATGCTTCGTCCTGTCCTGCCATG
>CAYTXD010000244.1:0-2002 GCA_964441305.1 Microcaldota archaeon | reverse complement strand
TCCATTGTTTTCGTAAAGCTACGTATAGCTTTCTAGTATCTTGAGATCTGGAATTGATTTGAAATGATTGGTGTTTAGAGTAGCTAGGGGAAGTTTGTACTCGAGTGCGGTGGCAGCGATTATGGCATCTATCAAATCTACTGTGTGATTGGCTCTAATTTTTCCCGCCTGTTTGGATATTTTTGGGTCCAAATTTAATATTTCTAAGCCTCCAAAAATGGTTTCCAAATCCTTTTGTGCTTTTTCCTTTTCCCAAACACTTTTCCCTGCATATAATTCTGTGTGGGTGAGCATTGATATTTTTAGATATGCTTTGTTTGCTGCTAAAGAATAGAATTTAGTTTTTTCTTTGTTTTTTCTACGGAGGAAATCAATAATTATAGATGTGTCAAGGAGAACCTCTTTGTTAGACATTTTTAGTGAGCCTCTCTTCAATTTCTTTTCTTGTTTTTTTTAGATCATTGATTTGGAACCAATCCCCCTCAATTTCGAGAAGTTTTTGTGCGTAGTCTTTGCTTGAATCTTTTTCGGGGATATCAGCTGTTACGGGAATTATATAAACCATAGGGATCTTGCCCTTTTCGACTAAAAAAGGTTTCTTGTTCATAAAACTATCCTGCAAAATTTGGAAAAAGTTGTTTCTGGCCTTGGTAGCACCAATTCTTTGAGTATTTTCCATGGTGTACATAAGTTACCATAAGTGTACACCCTTTGCAAATTCTTTACTAAGAAATGTTGCGAACGGCTCACTTCCTTGTAATGTTGCGGTATTTTAAACTGCGCACAAAGGATTTTTGTCTTATAAACTTTAAAATTATCAGGTTTATTGGTATACTAGCTTTGTACCAAAAGGGAATGTGGAAAAGAGGATTGGGAAAAGGTTTAAATTATCATAGCAAAAAGGGAGGTACGAGATGTCCAGTAAGAGTTATGGTACATTTCCTGCGGCGCTTAACGACCTTTCCAAGTGCAAGTGGTCGTTTGAGGAGCTTATGCAAGCAGTGGATTTATTGCATAGGATCAAAGATACAGGGCCGCCGGCTGAATTTTCAGAACAGCAGGCATATCAGGTTGTTGTGGCTGCTCTGCGAGAGCTTCAAATAGAGGCTTTGAAGGAACTAGGAAAGCAGGTGATAGACCTTTTGAATGGTCCCTTCCGTTCGTGGGCGGGAAAGAGCTACAACGCTAAGCTGCGTGATCGAGTGATTTTTCTTTTGTACAGGTTGCGCACGGAATCAGCAAGTGATATGGGGGCTATGGAACGGCATCAACGTTTCCTTGCTGAGTGTGAGATCCTGAAGATTTTTATGTATTCGGGGTTCGAAAGGTGCCTTTCCGGTGATGTATATGACCCGGTACACTTGGAACCCCTTCAGCATATTTGGAAATGTACGGAAGCAATCAGCGCCGATACAAGTTCTTTGGCAATAGGAATTCGCGACTTGCACGAAGGTTTTTGGAGGTACTTTGTGGAGGGAGGTTCCCCTTTGGGGTTGAAGCCGAGCACCCTTCTCAAGGCCTGCCGTTATACGAATACGCCGGAAGAATTCAAGAGTGGTGTGCGGGTTCTTTTGGATGACGTTTGTGCGTGGTTGGCACAAAGATCTGACAACAATTATCTTCTCGAACGGAGCCGGGAATATGGTTTCGGGAAGATGCGGAAGACGCTGGAAAGAAGATTTTGGCTCGAAATTCTCAATGCGCCGAGCTTTAGGGATCAAGCTCGGAATATCCGTCCGTTTCTTGGTGACCCTTACGGTTGGGTAATGGCCAATAAACCTTCTGTGCTAACCCCGGAGGTTAAAATGGCCTGGGAACACTTAGCGTACCGCGTGATTGACGGTGAAACAGTTGATCCTTATGCAGTTCCAGATTGGGTCACTCGCACCCGTCAATGGAAAGAATACCTGGATTCTTAAGAGGAAGACTCCTGTTAGTAGTTTTTGTATGCTCTCCGAGTGCAGTATGCTCCGGAGAGCATTTTTTACCCCATAAACTTTGC
>CAYTXD010000243.1:0-2003 GCA_964441305.1 Microcaldota archaeon | reverse complement strand
TTATGCCCTCCAGAATTCAGAAACTTGGAAGGAAGGTGCATACAGGGCATTGGATGTTGGAGTGGAAGGATTCAAAACTTTCATTGGCGCATTCGCCTTATCCGGAAAAACAGTTCCAGGCCCGGTTGGAACAGCGGTAAAAAAGGCAGGGGATTTGGTTGATATTGGGCTGAGCGGAATGCAGACGAAGTTCAAGGAGATGGCGCACAAGGAAAGGGTAAACAAGGCGGAGCTGAGGGTGACTACTGAGGGGTGCGCAGTAATTGTTGAGGATGGTGACGGGTATGCGGACTGGAGCTATTTCCAGTTTGAAATGGAGTATGAGGGGTTTGAGTCGGACAAAACCTATGGCTCAAATGACCATGCAAGGTGACATTATGAAGAAAATTTTATTTGTCTTGATTGCGCTTTGCGCATGCATTTTTGCCAACACAATAGAGGACGCAATTTTTGGCTACTATGATGCGAGCATGGACGAGGATATTGATGCATATATGGGGCATTTGGATACCAGTGACATGAATGAGGAGCAGGTTCAGATTGAAAGGGAAATTGCACTCGGGATTTGGGAAAGATACGATACCGAGAGATATGCAATTTCCGGCCTGGAATACACCGTTGGAAGCGATGGCAATCATGCAATGGCAGGGTATAGGATAAATGTTACGCTTTCCGGTGCTGAGGAAATAGAGTACGAGCTTGATTATGTAATGCTCCTGCACAAAGTGGGAGGGGACTGGAAAGTTTCCATGCAGATGCCTTATGAAGAGTACCTGGATTTCTCAGAGCAGGCTGGCGCTCTTGCGGCGCTCGATTATGTTGCGGAGGAGGAATATGAGCAGATTACCATGCCGAAAGATGATGCGGAGCCGACATTTGACGGGAACCTGCCCCAAGATTTAAGCGGGAATATTGATTCTGCAGTTAATTCATGCGAGTCGGATGAGTACTGCCAGAGTATGGGGATGGGAGTGTGCATTAAGGGCGTTTGCAGCAGCCCTTCAGGAGGAAATGGAGGAGTTGGAGGAGAGGGATGCCTGGCTATGGCTCTCTTGGCTTCAATTTTGCTTGTGGCGGCAGTGTTTGGAAAATAGGTTTATTTTCTTGCAGAATAACGCCCATGTCTCAGGCATTCCAAAAGGTCCATAGGCATGCCGAGCCCATCTTTTGCAAAGCGCCTCATTTTCGGTTTTGTGAGATTGAGTTTCAGGGATTTCACCGCTTGCCAAGCATTTCAAGAAGTTTTTGTCGCGTTAAGGGACCGCCAAATGAAGTGGTATGGCCAATTTGGGACTGGAGCTTAATTGGAGCGATTTTACACATGGTTTGCCTCTGTTGAAATCTCTGCTTTATTGAATTTGTTTTTTCAATAGGGTCGCCTGCTTGCCACGGTTCTGATTTCATTTATTGAAGTTTGTATTTCAAGCTTCTTTTCCTTTGGAATATCCATTGGTAGGATTATTTTGTCAAATATCAACTGCAAATTCTCCACTGTGTGCTTGGGGCTTATCTCCGCCGCCCTGCGCAAATTCTCCATTGCGCGTTTGTCATCAGCTGCCATTTTGCATAGCGCTGAAGCCACAAGGAGCCCGGTAACCTTTTCCCTTCCGGTGGAAAGCTCTGATGCCTTCTGGAAATTGTCCGCAGCTTCAGGATATTCGCCCGAGAGCATAAGGCATTTTGCCTTTTCCTCGTACCCGAACGGCTCTGAAGGTGAAAGCTCAATTGATTTTTCAAAATAGCCTATTGCTTCCTTGTACCTCCCGAGCCTGAAAAAGGCAATTCCCAGCAGCTTCCAAGCCCTGTTTATCAACGCGTTTTTCTTAACCAAATCAAGAAGATGCTTTATCGCGACTGAATATTTCCCCCCAGTTATAAGTGAATAGCTTTTGCTGATTGTTTTTTCATCCTTGCTTAATTCTGCCATGCATATAAAAGAAAACAAAGATTTTTATTAAAATCAGTTCACACGAAAACCAGCACTCAAGAGGAGTGCAAGCCGC
>CAYTXD010000242.1:0-2007 GCA_964441305.1 Microcaldota archaeon | reverse complement strand
GGGGAAGAACATCGCGGGAGTTGATACGGTTTCCGCGGAAAAACTGACCGCTGAAATGCTTGCGCCAGGCACGCACCCTGGAAGGATTGCAATATATACCCCCTCCGCGCTTGAGAAGATTTCAAAAATGTGATATCATGACACTGAAATACCCAATAACAACGGAAAAGGCAATCGGCATGATTGAGCTTCAGAACAAGATAATTTTCGTAGTGGACAAGAGCTCAACCAAACCTCAAATCAAGGATGCAGTGGAAAAAACATATGATGTTAAAGTCGACGCAGTAAACACCCTGGTCACTCCGAAAGGCGAGAAAAGGGCATACATTAAGCTGCAGAAAGGGTACAATGCGGATGACATTGCAATGAAACTCAAAATCATTTAGGTGTGAAAGATGGGAAAACGAATCACAACAAGAAGGAGGGGCTCCGGAAGCCCGGCATACAAATGCCCGAGCCACCGCTTCAAGGGAGTTGTCAAATTCAGGAAATATGACAAGGATGAGAAGGAAGGGTCCCTGCGGGGAGATGTTATGGGATTTGTCGACGACCCGGGGCACCAGTCAATACTCATGAGAATTAAGTACGAAAATGATGAGGAGCAGCTCCTCGTCGCTCCTGAAGGAATAGCAATCGGCGATGCTTTCAAGGCGGGGGCAAAGGCAAAGCCATCTCTCGGTGGCGTTTTCCCGCTGTCAAAAATGCCTGATGGGGCGTATATCTACAATATAGAACTCCAGCCAGGAGATTGCGGAAAGCTTGTCAGGGCGCCCGGCTCTTATGCAACTTTGATTGCAAGGGACAAGGGCGCGGTGATGGTTAAGCTCCCATCAAGGAGAATTGTTCCCCTAAACCCCCTATGCAGGGCACAGCTTGGAGTCGTTTCAGGAGGGGGAAGATTGGAGAAGCCGATGGTAAAGGCAGGGACAAGCCACTACAAGAAAAGGGCAACAAACAAGCTCTGGCCAAAAGTACGCGGAGTCAAAATGAACTCTTACACCCACCCCCACGGCGGAAAGCAGCACCACATCGGGAAATCCTCATGTGTTGCAAGAGGAACTCCGCCTGGAAGAAAGGTGGGCCACATTGCTCCCAAGAAAACAGGAAGAAAGAAGGGGAGGAAGTAGAATAAGGTGATACTGGATGGCAAAAGTTGAAAAATACAAGGGAATTCCGGCTGACAAGCTCAAGGGAATGTCAGTAGAGGAAATCATGCCAATGCTCAAGAGCAGGGCAAGGAGGACCTTGAAGAGAATATCCAAGAACCCGCAGTACAAGAAGCTCATGAAAAAGGCATCCAAAGTTGCAGAAGAAGACCCATCCAAGGTAATAAAGACCCATGTGCGCGAGGCGGTGATAATCCCCGGCTGGCTAGGTCTTACATTCGGTGTGCACAACGGAAAGGAATTCAAGACATTTGTAATAACTGCCGAAAAAGTCGGGCACAGGCTCGGCGACTATTCGCCGACAACACAGATGAGGATTGCACACTCCGGCCCAGGTGTCGGGGCAACCAGAGGTTCAAAGTTCATACCGCTCAAGTGATTGAAATGGCTAACACATATGCATACACACCGGAAGAAGGAATCCCTTTTGCAAGGGCCAAGGTTACTGGCATTGATGCTTCCTTCAAGGACCTGAAGCAGGTCTGCAGGTCAGTGAGAGGCAGGAACGCCCACAAGGCATATGAGTTCCTCCAGCTTGCTGCTGAGGGGAAGAAAACAATTTGGTACAGGGACAACAACAAAAGGAAAGGCCACAGGAAAGAGCTTGGCGGAAAGAAGGGAGGATGGCCGGTAAAGTCATGCGCAATAGTGCGAGACATTGTGAGAAATGCTCTTGCAAACGCGGATTCTGCAGGAATTGAAAAGCCAATACTCCGGTTCATTGCTGCAAACAAGCAGGAAATTTACCCCCGCCTATCCTCCAAGGGAAGGAGGAACAGGAGCGACTACGAAACCGCGAGGGTTGAAGCAGTAATCGAGGAGGCGCGCGATGTTTACGAGG
>CAYTXD010000241.1:0-2032 GCA_964441305.1 Microcaldota archaeon | reverse complement strand
AACAATTGAAGTGTCCACAATCCCTTTAACCGCTCTCCCCTCGAACGGGCTCCAGCCGCATTTTGTGAACAAGTCATCGCTTTTTATTTTCCACTTCTTTTTCATGTCCACTAAAATCAAGTCCGCATCATATCCCTTCCTTATTTTGCCTTTTTTCATTCCAAAAATTTCCGCGGGCTTTTCCGAAACGCAGTAAACCAAAGTTTTCAGTGAAAGATTCTTCTTGTTTACAAGGTCAAGAAGCATCGGCATGTGGGTGTCAAGATGGGGCACCCCGCAGGGGGCTTCATCAAAAGAAAAGTTTTTCTCAACCAAGGTATGGGGGGCGTGGTCTGTCGAAATTACCTCCAGCTGCTTTCCAAGCGCCTTTCTCAGCGCGCTTTTGTCGGTTCTTTTCTTAAGCGCCGGAATCATCTTTGCCCTTGCGCCGATTTTATCCATGTGCTCCCTTGAGAGAAAAATATAGGTGTGAGTGGTGTCCGCAGTGAGCAGGGAGTTTTGCTTTTTTGCTTTTGCAATAAGCGGAATGCTTTCTTTTGAAGAAATGTGAGTCAAGTGTGTTTTGGTTTTGTATTTCCTTGAAAGCGATATTGCCTTTTTCACTGCAGCAATTTCGGATTTGCGGGAGTGGAGCGCCCCGTGCTTTTTCGGGCCTGCCAGCTTCCCCGCGTTTTGCTTCATTTCCTCATTTACCTCCCAGTCCTCCGCGTGAACAACAAGAATTTTTCCTGTTTTTGCAACCTCCCTGAAGCACCTCTCCTGGTCCTCGTGCCCGGCAAGACCAACGGTGCCTGTAGTGGCGCCCATGTAAAGCTTGAATCCGACTATTTCATTTCCGAATTTTCCAAGGGAGCCAAGGTTGCTTTTCGCTATTGCCGCATATGCCCCGTAATTAACAATGCTTTTACTTGCCGCAATTGAGAGCTTTTTCCTTGCAAGCTGCAGGGTGGTTACCGGAACCCTGTTGTTTGGCATGTCAAAAATGGTTGTGACCCCGCCGTGCGCTGCCGCCCGGGATGCTGTTTTCCAATCCTCCTTGTAGCTGAAGCCGGGCTCGCGAACGTGTACGTGGATGTCAATTGCCCCGGGGAGTATGAGCTTTCCTTTCGCGTCAATTTCATTTTCATTTCCGGATACCTTTCCAACTTTCGCAATTTTCCCCTTTTCAATAAGAATATCCGCCTTTCTGGGCTTGCCTCCGGAGTATACTTTTCCGTTCCTGATAATCAAATTTCCACCTTCCTTCCCTGCGAATCGCGCTTGGAATTTCCAAATTCCCCAACTTCTGAAAGCTGCTTTCCTGTGAATACCGGCCCGTCCTTGCATACAAGATACTGGCCCATTGCGCAGGAGCCGCAGAGCCCGGTTCCGCACATCATGAAGCGCTCAAGGGACAGCTGGCATGGAATGTTTTTTTTGTTTGAAATATCCAGCACTTTCTTCATCATGAGCTCGGGCCCGCATGAGTATATGTGCGAGAAATCCTCTTCCTTGAGAATGCTCTCTAGGGCATCTGTTGCAAACCCCTTCATCCCTTCGCTCCCGTCCTCTGTTGCCACAACTGACCTGCACATCGGCTTTTGCAGGAGCATCTCCTTGCTCTTTGCCCCCATTATGAATGTCACATCCATCCCTTTCCTCTGCGCCTGCCTGGAAAGGAACCTAAGTGGGGTTATGCCCGAGCCCCCTCCCACAAGGAGAATCTTTTCCCCTTCAAGCCTGAAGCCGTTTCCATAAGGCCCGCGGTACCAAACTGTGCTTCCTTTCTTGAGCTCAACTGCCTTTTTGGTGAAAGGACCGACTGCACATATCGTGAGCTGGGGAGGGGAGTTGTTTCCCAAGCTCATGGGCTTCTCACCAATTCCCGGAAGCCAGAGCATAACGAACTGGCCGGGAAGTGCCCCAAGCGTCCCTTCAAGAGTAAGTGTAATCGCATTCTTGTTTTCCCTTTTAACTTCCTCTACCAGAACCGCATTGTGAACCATTTCATCACTCCTTCATTCTGAAATCCGAAATCTTGTGAATCCCGTTT
>CAYTXD010000240.1:0-2053 GCA_964441305.1 Microcaldota archaeon | reverse complement strand
CCTTTTTTTCGGCAATTTTCCTGCACGCCTCCGCCACTCCGGGAGAGTATGCAAGAGACAGCTCACGGTCGGAGGATACTGGCACTCTCGGCTTAATCTCGAGCTTTCCCCTCGCCATTCTATGCAATTTCAATGACTCTTCATAAATACCCATCTTAATACCCGGACAAAACTTACGTCCGTTTATGCTAAGGTCAATTTTATAAAATGCACGATTTAAAGTTAATCAGGAGGTGTATAGATATGTCAACAGTAGATTATGACGAGTTCAAGGGAAACAAGCTTATCGTGCTCAAAAGGGATGATGATGACCAGTATCCATTCAAGTTCGGCTACACAAAGGCAAAGCTGATTGTGGACAACTTTGACGCGATTAAGAAATTTGTGGATGAGCAGGAAGCGGAAAGGCAGCAGGCCCAGGAATGAATTCCTCCGAAATGTTTATATAATGGGGAAATAAACTTATTTTCAATGAGGTGGTATGTTTGGCAAAAAAATCAAATTCGAAAAAGTCAACTGCTAAGAAGGCAAAGAAGAAAGTGAAAAAGACAAAGAAAAAAGTAAAGAAGGATGTTAAAAAGGCCGAAGAGAAGGCGAAAAATAGGATGGAAAAATACAAGGAAAATGCAAGGGACGAGTTGAAAAAAGCGAAGAAGAATTTCAAATCCCACGAGAAAAAAATCAGGGAGTACATTCATAAGAATCCTGAAAAAGCATCTGCAATCGCGGCTGGCCTTGGAGCGGCAGTTGCAGTAACTATGGGGACACTTATGAGAAAGAGAAAGAAAAAGTAGGGGGAATATTTTCCCCTTTTTCTTGTTTTTGCTTTACTAACCCTACATTACGCTGTCAATAATGTCCACAGACCGGTCCAGCTGTTTTCTGAAGTAGAAACCGACTATCACCAGCACCACTCCGCCAATCATGAAACCTGCGCCCTTGACCATGGGAAACAGGGAATCGATATATGCGCTTAGCCCGAGTACGAGAATTATTACTCCGGAACCCAAAAACATTGTCGTGTATGCAATTGGCGGAATAATTTCCTTGAGCATGTGGATGCTCTTTTTTGTTGCAAGGTTGAGCCTTTCCGAGAATTTGTCCATCATCTCGTCGGCCTTAACTTCCAGACGATCTCCTGTTTCATCAACCATTTCATCAAGATACCTTTTCGAAAGGCTGAGCAATAGATCAGATATTATGTCTATCATGTTTTCACCTCCTCCTTGTTAGCAGCGAGCCGATTGCAACTCCCAAACTTAGGGTCAGTGCAGTATAGAGCAATGGCCTTTCCTGGATTTCCTCTTTCAGCTCGTCAAAATCAATCTCCTTTAACCTTTTTCTCACCCTATCTCCGAGCTTTTTCATGTCTTCGGGAAGCTCCCCTTCCGCCTTTAGCTCCGAAAGCTTCAGCTTCAAAAGTGCTTCCTCCTCGGATTCCTTCTTGCTGGCGGATTTTGAGCTCTTTGAACTTTTCTTAGAGCTCTTCTTGCCCCTGGATTTTTTGGACTTTTTGCTTTTTGCCATAAAAACACCTTGAATAAGTGTTCTCGCTTGCACTTTTAAAGCTTATGCTCCCCCGACAAATAGAAAAAAAGCGCTCCCATCGGGATTTTTAGGCGCCCTGCCTTTTTTCTTTGCGCACCGTGCGCTTTCTTTTTTCGCGAAAAAAGAAAGGGCTGAACCCGAGTTACCGGCTTTCCCTTAACTTTTTTCTTTTTCGTGAAGGTTTTTCTTTTTCTGAAAAAGAAAAAGGTTCTGAGAGGCCGGAGTGATTGACCGGACTACACTATGGGAGCTTGGTATTTCATTTGCTCGAATATATTTATAATAATACTGCAAAGTTTCTTTTTGGGGTTAAGCACTTTTTCTTTCACCGAAAGCAAGCTTTCGGGTTTTGGTGCGCAGCACCAATCAAAAGAAAAAGGGCTGAATGGGCCCGCGAGGATTTTCAAACTATCTTTCCTGGTGAAGCTTCTTTGGTCAACCGAAAGAAGGTTCATTGAACCCCGGGTCTTCTGTAGTCTATGGTCAGTGTCTGGGACGGCGTGGC
>CAYTXD010000239.1:0-2055 GCA_964441305.1 Microcaldota archaeon | reverse complement strand
AGGAGAAATGGGTTACCCTAAAGAAAGAGGAAGAGCCGAATAAATGCGAGTGCGGGGGGGAGATGAAAGTAGAGGAGGAAAAGCTTCTTATAGATGATTTGGTGGAGCTTGCCCATTCAAACGGGATTCCGATTGAGATATTTTCAACAGGCACTACAGAGGGCTCGCAGTTTTTGGCCAGCTTTTACGGAGTCGGCGCTTTTTTGAGGTATAAATAGGGAATTGTAAGGTAGCATGTAAAATTGCCTGGCAAAAAATATGGGAGCAGTGCTAGTTCGATACGTCTACTGTGCACTTCTGGTCCGATGTTTTGTTTAGAACAACTTCTGCCCTATTTGGGTAATAGGTTGTTTTTGCAAATTCGCCCCCGCTTATGTGGAATGCAACCGTGCCTCCGAGCATTGACTCGCATTCCTGCACTGTTGTTTCATTTTTGCTCAGGTAGCAGGTATTCCCCTCATATGCGGCAATGAATTTCTCCTTGTCCACAAGCCCCTGGCTTCCTGCCAAGCTTGTGCCGCAGTTCATTATAACATCCCTGGTTGTGTTTGAGGAAACAGACCTCAGGTCCATTATTATTGCCACCCTGTCGCTTTCGGCAAGCTTTTCCTGGAATTGCTCCGGGGATATTGTGCCTACTGGAAATAATAGCAGGTATACCACTGCCGCGGTAGCCAGTATAAGGGCTGCAAGTGCCACTGCTTTGGTGTTTTCATCCAATTTCATTCTACCAACCTCACTACATGCGCGATGTCGCAGTCCCTTAGCTCCTTTATTCCGCCCTCAATTTTTGCCTCCTGCTTGTATACTACAGAAAATTCGACGGGCTTTGTGTATGAGCTGTATTTAAGGTAAACCGTAGGTATGTCCGCAATTTCCGAAAGGCATTCGCCGGAAGTCATGCTTGTTTCATTTCCTGCTATTGTGCAGTTGCCATTGTCCAGCACGTAAATTGTTACAGATTTGTTTATGCTTTCAAGGGATTCTTCCACATCCGACGAGCAGGATTCAAGCGCAAGAAGCCCACCTGCGGTTGCATTTGTCTTGTCCACGATTATTGCGGTCTGGTTCTGCTCATACATGGAGTAATAGAAGTCATTGAACGTTGCGGAAGAAAATGAGTAGCTTACAATTGCGTAGAAGCTCAATGAGCCGACTGCAAGCACCAGTATGAAAGCGAGAAGCACAAAGCTCCATGCCGCAAGTACGAGCTTCATCCTGAAAAGCCTCTTGAATGCTATCATCACCGCTATGAAGAGCACAAGCGAGAGGGAGATGAAGGAGAAGTCGGTTATCATCAAAAGCACGGGGAATATCATCGGGGAGTATTCCTGCCTTGTCTGGTAGGTTACCGGAGTGACCGAGCTTGCCAGGTCCAGTATTCCGTTCACGCTTATTGCCCCGACGGTGTGCGCAACTTCGAAAAGTGTGTTTCTCTTGCTTGGAAGTGTTTCCAGAAGCTGCATTGTCTCGCCTTCAAGTGATGCATACTCGTTTTTCAGTGAATTGTATTTTGTCGGGGTGCGTGGAGGGTCAAATTCTTCATCCAGCTCCTCCTTTTGGGATTTGAGCTCTTCAAGCTGTGCAGATGCCTCCTCATGGTCTTCAGTAAGCCGCCATTCGGCAAGTATTATTGCCCCCTGTGCTTCCTCCATTGCATCAAATGCGAGCAGGTAGGGCTCTTTTGCCTCTGGAATTTCATCTTCTATTTCGGAAGCAAGGTTGTTGTAGTCGGTTATCTTGTCGTCCACGCCCGTAAAGTTTCGGTTGTTTATTGACTGCCTGATTTCCGCCTCAAGCTCGTCAAGCTCCTCAATTTTTGAATTGAAACTCCCGTCGAGCACGAGGTTCTGAACACGCTCGCCCCCCTTTACAATTTCCGCGTTCTGGTTCAGCATTGCATTGAATTTTGCCCCGTATGTTTCCGCAAGTCCGGAGTTTTTCTTGTAATTCAATCTTTCCTGGGTTCTTGCGCTGATCTGCTCTGAGAGAAAATCAAGGTTTCTTATCGGCTCTGTTTCTGCCTCGATTTCTTCGGCTGTTTCTATTGCGGAT
>CAYTXD010000238.1:0-2071 GCA_964441305.1 Microcaldota archaeon | reverse complement strand
GAGTTACGAGCCCTTGGCATTTACTTTGCGCGTGAATATTTAAATACCTTTTATGACCTAATAATACACATGAGTAAACAAATTACCATGAAATGCCTTCCGCCCGAAACCTGTGAAAACGCATCCAGGACTGTTGGAAAGCTGGGGTTTGTGGCGGACGACTTCAAGCTCATGGCACTCAACATCCAGATAAGCTCCATAAGGCTTGGAGAGAGGGGTAGGGCAGTAAGCGTCTGCTCGAACGAAATTGCGGAACTCTCAAGAAAAACGGAAAGCGACTTCAACGAATTCAAGAATTATTTTGACGTACTTTCAGAAGGCATAATAGAAAACCCTGATGAACTCCACGAAAAGCTTTTGGAATCGATGGACAATTTGGATGAGGACCGTAAACAGGTCTCCAGGCTTTCCCATTACCTTTCAATAGAATCTGCAAGATGCATGGACAAGAACCTTATTCATATAAGCGGCATTCTCGGCTCCTTCGCGGAAGGCCACAGGAAACTCCTGGGTGAAATAAGGAAAATAATTGAAACTCATTTCTTCCCGTACCTCGACCCCTCTCTTGCCCGGGCACTAGATAATATTAAATAGCCCTAAAGAGCAATATTATTGTGATAACATGAAAGGTCCAATCCAGCAAGGTGGAGGAGGCAACAAGAAACCCGCGAAGAATGCAAAAGCGGCAAACGAGCTTCCGGAAGAGGGAAGCATGGCAAGAATGATGGCAGCTATCTATGCCCGAACGAAAGACAGGAATATTCCTGAAGATGAAAGGACAAAAATCCCCAGCTTGGGGGATTTGACCTACCTGCTTGGAAATCCATCCGATGGCAAAACCGTTTTTGAAAGAAGGCAGATAGAGATAGCGAACCGCCTTTACGAAAAGTCAAGGGAGCTTTCATATACAATTCTCAATACAGAAAATGATGGGGAACGGCTGACTGCGGCGCTCAAGCTCGGGCTCATATACGAGTACCTCTCCCACGCCGACAGGCTGGGCGACAGGTTCATTTCCTTTGGGCAAGAAGTGAACGAATTCCTTGAAAAGGAAAGAGTGACCGAAGACGAGCTTGCAATAATGCTCAAGAAGCTGGATGACAATGCTCACGAAGTTATTTTGGAAAAAGACCCGGACCTTGTAAGAAGGGCAGAGGAATGGAAAAAGAAGCTTGGGCTTTAGCTGCCAATCCTGGAGCCTCTTTTGTTAAACACTATTTACTATTAATAGCGACAAATTTATAAACGTCATTTGTCATAATAATCTGGATGAAAATGAAAAAGCAAGGCAAGGCACCTAATGTGATTCCCATCCTGGCAGAGGACAGGATAAAAAAAGGAAGCTTCTTAAGGGAGTTCTCTTTGGCAGAGGAGAGGTGGGTAAAGAAGCTGGCCGAGTTGGGGACTGAAGACAGGTCAAGGCTTGCACTCAGCTCGGAAGCCAGGAAAATCAAGGAATCAAACAGGCTCAAGGATGGCCAGGCATTGCTTGCACGCAAGGCATACAAGTTCCTGAAAAAGCTTGACAGCAATTCTTCAGCCATACCCCTGTTTGCTTTTTTCCCAAAGGACATTGTCCCTGAAACTGAATCTATGGCAAAGACATTCAGGCACCTCGCAGACATTGCCGAAGAAAAGGAACTTTCCTCCCTTTCAGCAGACCTTAACTTTTATGCAGATGCATTGTTGATGATTCGCAATGAAACATTCATACTCCTTAACAAGATTGCAGTTTCCAGGGGCTTTAAAGGAATTGTGACAAACAACCCGCTCGGAGTCAGCTTCCTGGGAGCAAGCGAACGAATGTACGGCAGGTATTTATTCTCTGCGCCTTCTGTTTTGGATGCATTCGGATTTCTCATGGAAAACGACCCGGCATTCGCAATAATCGGCATGTCTGCCGCAATGGTGCAATATTCTGCAATAATGTCTCTTGTTAAAGGGCCTGTCAACCATATTGACGAGCAAGCTGTTTCGGAGTCGGTCAAGGAATTTCGGAAGCTGAATTCAAAAATGCCACTTCCCGCAGGGGAGCTGTCCATAGATGATGCCAGATTCCTGGTGCGGGCAC
>CAYTXD010000237.1:0-2124 GCA_964441305.1 Microcaldota archaeon | reverse complement strand
AAAAAAAGAAGAGAAAAAAAAAGTTGATATATCAAAAGTTCTTGAAAAAAAAGAGGAACTCCTAAAGCTTGCAAACTCCAAAGACCCGGTGCTGGTTAAATTCGGAGGGGGAGCTAAAGGCATCGAGCCCCGCATTATAGATACAAAAGCCGGCAAAATGCTCATAATCCATTTGCTTGTAGACGTCCGCGATGCAATGGGCGCGAATGCGGTAAACACAATGGCGGAGGCATTGGCTCCTGAGCTTGAAAAAATCACAGGCGGAAAGGCAAGGCTTAGAATAATTTCAAATTTAGCGGACCAGCGGCTGGTGCGCGCAAAGGCGGTATGGAAAAAGGAAGTTCTCGGGGAAGACACAATTAACGGAATAATAGAGGCGTACGCATTCGCAGATGCAGACCCTTACAGGTGCGCGACACACAACAAGGGAATAATGAACGGCATTGACGCACTGGTAATGGCAACAGGAAACGACTGGCGCGCAATAGAGGCGGGCGCGCACGCATATGCCTCCCACAAGGAAAAAGGGAGATACTCCTCTTTGACTAAATATGAAAAAAATGAATACGGCGATTTAGTTGGAACTATAGAATTGCCAATGGCACTTGGCACAATAGGCGGCGCGGTGAAAACCAACCCAATCGCGCAAATCTCCCTTAAAATACTCGGCACCCGCTCCTCCACAGAGCTTGGCGAGATTGCGGCCTCACTTGGGCTTGCCCAGAACTTTGCAGCAATGCGAGCACTCGCAACCGAGGGCATACAAAAAGGGCACATGAAGCTCCATGCCCGCAACATAGCGGTAACTGCAGGCGCAACTGGGGAAATGGTTGAAAAGGTTGCAAAGAAAATGATTGAGGAAAATGCAATAAGGGTTGACCGCGCACAAGAAATACTTAAGGAGATGAGCAAATGATAGACAAAAAGCTTTTGGAAATACTCGCCTGCCCAAAATGCAAGGGCGATTTAGAATATCTTAAAGATGAAAACAACCTCGCCTGCACAAAATGCAGGCTTAAATACAAAATCGAAAACGACATACCGATAATGCTTATTGAAAAAGCTGAAAAATACTGAAAATTGAATGGTGGACAATATGCTGAAGAAACTGAAAATAGAGGTACTGGACATCGCATTCCTTCTTGTTGTACTTTCAATAGCAATTTCAATAACTACACTTTTCCCCGCACAATTCCTCCAAAACGGCACTTACGAAATTGCAAACCAGGTTCGCTCCGCACTTTCAGGCGAGGAGGCAAATCTCTTCATAACCCTAACTTCCATGCTCGTTTCGCCAATGGCACTCATTTTCAACTTCCCCCTTTACTCCACCATTGGAATACAAACTACCCTAATGCTCCTTTCCCCGATAATGCTCACACTTACTGCTGCAATTTTTTACTTTGCACTAAGAACTAACTTTTCAGAATGGACTTCCCTCATCTCCACCCTTTTATTCACCGCCTCCCCCTTCCTTTTCCTCTCCCACATTTTAGGCCAGTATTCACCAGCAGTCCCCGCACTTCTGCTCTCTGCTGCAGGCTACTTGCTCTGGAGCAAAAGAACAGAGCTCTATTCCTTCCTCTCCTCACCATTCTTCATCCTCTCCGCTTTGCTAATGCCCCAATTCCTTGTATTTCCGATAGTGCTCATAATCGCAATGTTTCTCCAGGCAACAAACGATTATTACAAGAAATCAAAATCATCTGTTGAATTCGTCCCAGTAGCAGCACTTGCAATCCCACTCCTGCTCTCAGCCCTTTTCCTTGTTGATGCCGGCGCCATACTTTCCCCCATAACCGACTTCCCCTCTTTAATTGAGGATGCCGGAATGGTTCTGCCCATAGCTTCTGCCTGCCTTGTCGGCTTGGCTCGAAAATTCAGTGAAAAGGATGATTTGCTCCATTTGGCAGTATTCCTTTTTGCATTTCCCGCGGGCGCCGTTTCCCCGATTGCGGGAATACTCCTTTTCGCGATATGCACTGCTTACGGAATAGGCATACTCCTCAATGAAAAGCAGACCATATACGAAAATGTACTCGCCTACTTCCCCGTAGCATTCTTCGCAGTCCTCCACTTCACAGGCCCTTCCGAAGCCCTCCTCTCCTCCCTTACACTTGCATT
>CAYTXD010000236.1:1635-2125 GCA_964441305.1 Microcaldota archaeon | reverse complement strand
CCAGATTCTGCGATGTTGCGGACAAATACTGGAATGCAAGGGGCGGAAGCCACACAGATGGTGGGGCATTTGTATTTTCGCTGAAAAGCGAGGGGGAGGGAAGGAAGCTTGTGTGCACGGACAAGTTCGGAAACGAAGTGGTGCCTGCACGAGGGCAGAAGCACTATACTCATAAAGTAGAGGCAAAAACGCCCCGTTTCAGGATGTCAAGGGATGCAAAGAGCATGTACCTGAAAGTCATGGAGGATGTGAAGCTTGGGTGGGGCTTTGAGGAGCTTGCGGGCTTTTTGGTGATGGTTGAGGATTTTGCAAAGCAGGGGGATATTGAGCTTGACGTTGCAATAGAGCTGATGACGCATGTGCTTGACGGGAAAAATTATACAGGAAAAATGAAAAGGAGCTCTGCAAACAGCCTGATACTCAAGTCTATTGGGAGGATAATGGATTCCATCCCCGAAAGCTCGCGCAGGTTCAAAAGAGTAGACATTTC
>CAYTXD010000236.1:0-1625 GCA_964441305.1 Microcaldota archaeon | reverse complement strand
CAAGCGCAACACTTTGCATTGATGCAAATGAGCTTCCTTCGGAAGGGGAGTGCGGGATTGCGCAGGTTATGGTGAGGGCGGCAGATGCGGGCTGGGTGAATTTGATTGTCTACAACATGCGCGGGCAGAGGTTCTGCGGATGCGGTTTTGGAAGAAGGGCCGCAAGCATGAAGATTGATGTTTATGGAAGCTCCGGGGACTATATTGCATCCGGCTTTACTGAAGGAAAGATTTACATACACGGAAGCGCACAAGACCAGGTTGCGCAGATATTGAGGGGAGGAAAGCTTGTGATTTACGGGGATGTGGGCCAGGCATTCATGTACGGAGCAAAGGGCGGGCACTGCTATGTCATGGGAAATGCGGCGGGAAGGCCTCTCATCAATGCAACAGGAAAACCAAGAGTGGTGATTAACGGAACATGCCTTGACTATTTGGCTGAGTCATTCATGGCGGGAGACCCCCATTCAGGAGGCGGGTTTGTAGTTGTTAATGGAATCGGTTTTGACAATGAGGCAAATGTTGTTGACTTGGAGGAGCCATACCCCGGAGGCAATTTGCTCTCGCTTGCATCAGGCGGGGCGGTGTACATACGCGACCCGTTCAACAAGCTTGAGGGCAACCAGCTGAACGGCGCAAAGTTTGAGAGGTTGGAGGGCAGCGATTGGTCGCTCATTAGGCCTTTCCTTGATGAGAATGAACGGTTGTTTGGAATTTCAGTTGAACGGTTGCTTACAATTAATGGCGAGAAGATGGCGCCGCATGAGGTTTACAAGAAAGTGGTGCCGGCAGGCGCGGAGGAGTTGAAATGAAATTTGTTGTTTGCGTAAAACAGGTGCCGGATACGGAAAATGTAGAGACAGACCCTGAGACAGGCACTTTGAAAAGAGGGGGAGTGGCAGCAGTAATTAACCCCTTTGACATGTTTGCTATTGAAGAGTCCGTTAGGATGAAGAAGAGGTTTGGGGGGGAAGTGACAGCGGTTTCAATGGGCCCGCCGCCGGCATCCTATGCATTGAAGGACTGCGTTGCAATGGGCGTGGATTCAGGGCTGCTTCTTTCAGACAGGGCTTTTGCAGGGGCAGATACGGTTGCAACTGCGTATGCAATTGCGCAGGGGATAAAGAAAATGGGGGAATATGATGTAGTTTTGTGCGGGGTAAAAACTGTTGACGGGGATACTGCGCAGGTTGGGCCCATGGTTGCAGAAGAGCTTGGAATCCCGCATGTCTGCTATGTTAGCAAAATAGTGGATATCAAAGATGGGAAAATGTTAGTTGAAAGGGGGCTTGATGACAGGAAGCAGACGCTTTCAGTTAAGCTTCCTGCGCTGATTACTGTTACTAAGGAGATTAACGAGCCGCATTACCCGACTCTTGAAGAGAAGCTATCATCAAAGGAAAAGGAAATTGAGATGAAAAATGCTGAGCAGGTTGATGCAAAGCCGGAGAGATTGGGGTTGAATGGCTCTCCCACCCAAGTGGTGAAAGTGTTTCCTCCTGAAAAGAAAAAGAAGGGAGAGATTTTTGAGGATACTCCTGCCACTTCTGCAGGAAAAGTGATTGACTGGCTTTACAAAAAGGATATTTTATAGGTGCAATAATGGGAATAAAGGTAGACAGGGA
>CAYTXD010000235.1:0-2128 GCA_964441305.1 Microcaldota archaeon | reverse complement strand
TCAAGAGTCGATGAAAAAATATCTCCCCTCAGGCCAACCCTCTTAGGAGGCATAAGAAATTCAATAAATCAGGAAAAGGCAATAATGCACGAGCTACGCTCCTCCCCCACATTATCTGATGTGCTCTGTGAATTCAACTCAGGCGGAAGAAAAATTCTTGCAGTGGACCACATCAGAAATGAAAAAGGGGCAGAGCAGGTGTGGATCAGGTTCAGCTCAGAAGGCGAAGGAGAGCAGGTTGCAGTATTCTCCCCAAAGCCGGGCACACCCGAAGGCGCGGTTTTCGAGCTCCTCTCCTCAACAGACTCAATAAAGCACCTTGGCAGAAATTCAGGAAAGCTCCTTTCAGAATGCGTTGACCGCGCAAATGACACTAAATTTTTCGGAAACACTGTAGCAAAAACGCTTGTTGCAGCATCCTTTTTCATAATATTCTCAGGCGCAATTGCAGCTAACGCGCTTTCTGCAACTTTCAATGCCGCGGCTTCATTCATCCCCCACATGCGCGGCGGAATCCACACTCCCGCGGGAGGCGACAACACGGGGGAAAACTATTTAAAGCGAGATACTGATGCTTATGCGTATAATTCTGGAGGTGTTGGAATGGCCGGTGCAAGAGGAATGAAAGAGAGAAAAGAGGAAGCTCCCGAGGTTGCAAAATACAAAGTGGATCTTAAGAAAAAGGCAGTTGCAATAGGGCAAAAGGAAAAACAGCCCGAACAGGAAGCAGGTCTCACCGATCAGGAACAGCAGGCCGCAAAGAAAATCCAGAATATTGCATCTAAAGACAGGAAATACACGGAGAACTATGCAAGGAATTATGATAAGAAAAACGGCCTTGGAATATACGACTCTTTGTCAGATGAGAGGGCAACAGCAGAATGGAAAAATCAAATAAAGGTTCTAAAGTATACCAAAGGCACGCCCAGGACTATAAAGTCTATGACAACGCAATCAGGATTTACGGTCAATTGCTTGAAATGTACAAAGATGAGCCGGAAACAATCAACAAAATCAACAACTTGATGAGTTACATCTCAAAACTTGAGAAAACGGACAAGAAAGTGTCAGATATGACTATGGCATTTGTTCTACTAGGGCTTGGGTATGAACTAAATTCCTTAGACTATCTTCAAGGAGGGAAGCAAAATCCATCCGCCATAAAGGAGGGGTGTGACTTACTTGCACAAAACAAATACCAGGAAAAGGTAAAAGACTTGATTTGGGCAATGGAAAACTCAGACCACTTTGAGATGATTGACAAGGATATAGCAGAGCTCACTAACAGTCTTGGCGACATGATTGATGAATCACTTTCCGTATTCGAAGGCAACCCGCTTTTGAAGTACGTCCCAAAAGAAGGCCAGGACAAACTTGAAGGGTTCAGGGCGGCAGCAAAATCAAACTCAAGAAATATGCTCTACAACAACCTAATCAGGCTTCTTTCAAACAAGGAGCCGGATGCAACATTCTTCCAGGATTCTTTTGGAAGGGTTGTTGACCCTCTTGCGCCAACAAAAGTGCTCGCGGATGTCTACGACCAGGCAGGCAAGGTTTGGGACTCAAGCCCTGAACTGCACGATGAAATGAAATCCATTCTTGGAGTTGACACAGTAGAAGAGGCAAGGGCACAATACATGGAAATGGTTGCAGGCGCAATGCTCGCATACGGCGGCGGCGGAAAAAGCAAGGCTGAAGGCACAAATTACAGGATTGACGGGAGGTACGAGGGGCCAGGACTTGCAGTATCAGATGGCTTATTCACCTCGAAATACTCTCCTGAAAGAGACCTTTCAGAAAAGAACATCAACAGAATACTTAGGGGAATGTGCGTAAACGAAAACCTTTCCTTCATGTCCTCTGGGGCAGGCTATGGAAACTATCTGGACCCAAAAGCGGCATCAAAAGTTTACTCTCTTGCTCTGATGCAGGAGGCAAGAATCCTGCAAATGGAAAACCAGCAAGACATAAACAAGGCAGGAATGGTGAACAACGGAGGCACATTCTATGCAGTAACAGGTAAAAAGGGCAACCTAGAGCTCACTGCTGAGAGGCCGGAAAACTACGTATTCTCATTCACACTTCCTCCAAAAGGAGGAGAGCTAGTTCTTGCAAACGGGCAGAAGAT
>CAYTXD010000234.1:0-2170 GCA_964441305.1 Microcaldota archaeon | reverse complement strand
GCAATACACAAGTACGGGCCATTTGCAATATTCGCGCTCGCAGTCATCCCCAACCCATTCTTCGATATTGTCGGGCTTTCCGCAGGCGCTTTGAGAATTCCCGCATGGCAGTTCCTAATGGCTGCTATTCTTGGCAATGTCATTAAGGTAGCAATTATTGCACACGTTGGAACTGCGGGCATGTCCTTATTTTGAGCTTACTCAACAACCGCCTTTATCCTCCTAATTCCAGCAGCAGAACTTTCTTCTTTCTTTATTTTGAATCTGCCAATCTCCTTTGTGTTTTTGACATGGGGGCCTGTGCACACTTCCATTGAAAAATCCCCTGCAGAGTAAACAGAAACATTCCCTTCATACTTCGCATCAAAGAATGCAAGCGCGCCCTTTTCCTTTGCCTCCTCTATGCTCATTTCCTCGCGCTGCACTTCCAGCCCTTTTTCTATCTGCTCATTCACCAAATCTTCAACTTTCTGTATCTGCTCCTTTGTCATTTTCTCAGGGTGCGAGAAGTCGAACCTCAATCTCTCAGGCGTGATGTTGCTTCCCTTCTGATTCACATGCTCTCCCAGCACCCTTCTCAACGCCTCATGCAGCAAATGGGTTGCAGTATGGAGCCGGATGGTTTTGTCCGACTGGTCCGCAAGCCCGGACTTGAACTTCCCCGCAGCGGCCTGCCTGGAAAGTTCTTGATGCCTTTTGAATGCCTTTAGGAATCCCTCCCTGTCAACTTTCAGCCCTTGCTCTTTCGCAAGCTCTGCAGTCATCTCATATGGAAAGCCATGCGTATCATAAAGCTTGAATGCAGTCTTTCCAGGTATCTCCTCCTGCCCGTGCTTTTTCATGTTCTCAACGATTTTTTCGAAAACGGCCATTCCCCTCTGTATTGTTTTTGAGAATTTCTCCTCCTCGTTTTCCATTCCATCAATCACAAATTTCCTGTTCCTCTCAAGCTCGGGATATCTTTCCCTGTAAATTTCAATTATTTCCGGCACTATTTCATGGCAGAATTTTCCCCCCACTCCAAGCTTCATCCCGTACCTTATCGCCCTCCTAATTAACCTCCTCAATACATACCCATGCTCAACATTGGAGGGCAGAATTCCCTTGCCATCCCCCATAACAAACACTGCTGCGCGCAGGTGGTCCGCAATAATTCTCATGGAACGTTTAACCTCCTTGCTTTCATCATATCTCTTTCCGGAAATCTCCTCAATTTTTGAGATTATGGGAATAAACAATTCGGTTTTGTAGTTGTCATCAAACCCCTGCAATGCCGCAGTGGTCCTTTCGAGCCCCATGCCAGTATCGACATTTTTCTGGGCTAAAGGAACGAACTTTCCCAAATGCTCCTTGTTGTACTGCAGGAAAACATCGTTCCAAATCTCCACCCAAGTGCCATCTTCAGGGTCGAACTTTTCCGGAGGAGGCTCATCAGAAGCCCAGTAAAACATCTCTGTATCAGGCCCGCAAGGGCCGCTTTCACCTGCAGGCCCCCACCAGTTTTCCTTTTTCGGGAGGAATGCAATTCTCTCTTCAGGAATTCCAACCGCGCGCCAAACTTCCGCCGCCTCCTCGTCCTTTGGCGCATCATCATCCCCTTCAAAACAGGAAACAGCCATTCTTTTCCTGTCCAGCCCAAGCCATTCATTGCTGGTAAGGAATTCATAGCTCCATTCGATTGCCTCCTTCTTGAAATAGTCCCCGAGGGACCAGTTCCCAAGCATTTCGAAAAAGGTGTGGTGTACCGCATCCCCGACCTCCTCGATATCCCCCGTTCTCAGGCATTTCTGGTTATTTGCAAGCCTTTTTCCAAGTGGGTGCGGCTGGCCTATAAGAAAAGGTACAAGTGGGTGCATGCCAGCAGTTGTAAACAGCACAGTAGGGTCGTTTTCAGGCATGAGCGAAGCTGACGGCATAATCTCGTGCCCCTTTGATTTGAAGAATTCCAAAAACTTCTGGATAATCTCTTTATGGTTCATGAATACATTTTTCTTGAAAAAGCTTTTTATGCTTTCATTAGGTAATATCTGCAGTGGGCTCGTAGTCGAGTGCATTGCCGATGGCAAAACTTGTCGGCAAGCCGACAATGGTAAGACGTCTGCCTCACAGAGCCTTTTTTCGGGTTGCCAAAAAAGGCTTCACCCAAAAAAGCTTGAGAACGCAGAAGACC
>CAYTXD010000233.1:0-2173 GCA_964441305.1 Microcaldota archaeon | reverse complement strand
CAATACTCGTTCTCATCCCGGCATTCCTTGGAAGGGTCGGCAACATAGGAAGCATATTTTCCGCAAGAATTGCGACATCAATGCATATCGGAGCGATAGAAACGCAATATTCGATGTCCCCCGCCCTGATAAGGGAAGTTTTCTCCACTTTCTTTCTCAGTATAGTCATATTTCCGATTCTGGGAGCGGTTACGCTCGGGGCTTCCCATTTGGCGGGGATACCTGCAGCCAATTCATTGGAATTCCTTATTGTTGCGGTGGTAGGGGGATATGTGATTGTGCCCCTGATGGTTGTTCTTTCATATTCCCTTGCAATATCCTCGTTTGCAAACAACATAGACCCAGATAATGTGCTGGTGCCGGTAATTTCCTCTTTCGGCGATTTTGCGGGTTCGGTCGCAATAGTGGGGCTATTTGTGATTTTGGCAATGCTTTAAAGTTTGGGGTTGGGAATATTTGCATGCCAACAATAGTTTTTTCAGAAAAGGACACTGCCAGCATTAACATTGGGAACAAGCTTATCGAAAGTTATGGGTTTGAAAGAGAGGAGGAGAGGGTTTGGAGAAAGGGGGACGTGAAGCTGGTTAAAATCGGGGAACTTCATATTTATTCCAAAATGGAATTTGTCGATGATTTTTGCGTGGTTGTCTCGAGGCACCGGAGCAAAACAGGGAAGCCAACTCTGACTGTACATACCCCGGGAAACTGGAATGGCGCGGATTATGGGGGAGAGGAAAGAAAGTTATGTGTTTGCAATTCATCAATGCAGAAGCTCCTTCTCACCAGCCTTGCGAGGAATGCAGAGGAAATGGGAATATGGTGGCCCGTCACCCTTGAGGTTGACCACCATGGGCCCACTCTGGAAAAGTCGGTTACGTATATCGAAATTGGGAGTTCGGAGCAACAGTGGAATGATGAAAGGGCGGTTGAAGCGGTTTGCGAAAGCGTGGTGGAATCAATTGGAAAAGAGGATAAGTTTGAAACTGTTTTTGGGGTTGGGGGGAACCATTACGCTCCCAACTTCACAAAAGTTGAGCTGAACTCTGAAATAGCAGTCGGCCATATGCTTCCCAAATATCATGTTGATTCAGTTGTGCTGGATGTTTTCAGGCAGGGAATTGAAAGGTGCACCGAAAAGGTTTCCAGGGTGCTTCTGGACTGGAAGGGAATGAATGCGCAGCAGAGGAAAAAAGTCATTGGCTTGTGCGAAAATATCGGGGCAGAGTGGGAGAAAAAGAAATGACTACATTTTTCTCAATGCCTTTATTCTTTCGTCAAGCGGGGGATGTGTTGAGAATAGCCCTGTGAGAGAGCCCTTTAACGGGTTGGCAATGAATAACGGGGCAGTCACATCTGATGCTGTCTTTACTTTTGTGCCGTGCTTCTTCAGCTTTTCAAGCGCGCTGGCAAGCCCTTCGGGATATTTGCAGAGGTGGGCGCCGGTAGCGTCTGCCAGGAATTCCCTTTTTCTTGAGATGGCAAATCTTACAAGGTGGGCGGCTATCGGCGCGAATACGATGAACAATAGGGCAATAATGAAAATTGCGGGGTGCCCCCCTTTTCTGCCACTCCCTGAAAAGAAAAGTGAGCGGAATGCAATGTTTCCGATTATGCCGACCATGCCCACAAGCACTACTGCAAGTGTCGCAAACCGGATGTCATAATTTTTTATGTGGGACATTTCATGGGCGATGACCCCTTCGAGCTCGGAGCGGTTCATAATGTCAAGAAGGCCTGTTGTCACTGCAATTACTGAGTGTTCCGGGTCCCTGCCTGTAGCAAATGCGTTTGGGGCGGGGTCATCAATTACGTAAACCCTGGGAATAGGGAGGCCTGCGGCAATTGCAAGCCCCTCTACGGTATTGTAAAGGTGCGGGTAGTCCTTTTTCCTTGCCGGCTTGGCGCCGCTCACAGAGAGAACAACCTTGTCGGAAAAGTAGTAGCCGCCTATTGCGTAGAAAATTGAGAAAAGGAATGCGAATATGGCCCCAAGGAAGCCGAAGTCAAAAATGTAACTGAACGCCGCAATTGTGGCGAAAACTATGAAAAAAACAATAAGCATGAGCAGGAGGGAATACCACTTGTTCCTGCCCATCTGGTCGTAAAGCTCAACCATATCTATACCTTAGAAGCTTATCTTTGGCGCTTTCCTGAGGTTTTCCTCCTTTACCTC
>CAYTXD010000232.1:0-2183 GCA_964441305.1 Microcaldota archaeon | reverse complement strand
AGATGTTGTGCTTGTGATGCTTGAGGATGGGGACAGGACGGAGTGGCTTAGGAAGAATGGAAAAAAAGTGATTGTTGTTGACCTGAACCCTTTTTCCAGGAGCGCAAAGAAGGGGGATATAACAATAGTGGATAATATTGTTCGCTGCATTCCGCTAATTTCGGAGCAGGTTGAAACGCTGGAGAAAAGGGATGAAGCGGAATTGAAACGAATCGTTAAAAGCTTTGAGAATAAAGGCAAACTGAAAGAAGCAATAGATGCTATCAGGGGGTAGAGAATGACAATTTTGCAGTTGGCACTTGATTTTACAGAGCTAAAAAGGGCAGTTTCCATAGCAAAAGAGGCGGAAAAATACATTGACTGGATAGAGGTTGGCACGCCTCTTATCAAAAGCGAAGGGATGGATGCAGTAAGGAAAATGAAAAAGGAATTTCCAAAAAAGAAAATTGTTGCAGACATGAAGATAATGGATACTGGGGAAATTGAGGTGGGAATGGCAGCAAAGGCGGGCGCGGACGTTGTAACTGTTATGGGTGCATCGGACATCGGAACAGTGCGCGAGGCAATTGAGGCGGGAAAAAGGCACAAGGTGAAAATTGTTGCAGATGTGATGGGGGTCAGCGAGGAAAGGAGAAAGGAAGTGGAAAAGCTAAAGCCTGACTACATATGCCCCCATGTTGGAATAGACCAGCAGATGAGAGGGGTGAAGCTTAAAGAAGTTCTTGCAAGCGTAAAGACAAAAATCCCCCTGGTTGCGGCTGGAGGGATTACTGCGGAAAATGCAGGTGATTTTGCAAAAGCAGGGGCGAAAGTGATTGTTGTTGGCGGCGCGATAACAAAGGCAAAAGATGTGAAAAAAGCGGCCGGGAAAATAAAAAAGGCGATTGAAAGCAAAAAAAGGATTTCGGAAAGTAAATTCAAAAAGTACAGCGAAAGGGAACTGATTAAGGCATTTCGGAAGGTTTCCACCTCCAACTTATCGGATGCAATGCAGAGAAGCGGGGATTTGCCGGAAATTTATGCTGTTTTGCCAGGTGTGAAAATGGTTGGAAAGGCGAAAACAGTTGCCACCTTTCCAGGGGACTGGGCAAAGCCGGTTGAGGCAATTGACGAAGCAAAAGAAGGGGAAGTAATAGTCATTGATGCAGGCGGAATTGGCAAGGCGGTATGGGGGGAGTTGGCAACCGAGAGCGCGAAAAGGAAGAAGCTTGCAGGCGTGGTCGTGAACGGCGCAATTCGGGATGTGGGAAAAGTTAGGAAGCTTGAATTCCCCGCATTTGCGCGCCACCTGAGCCCTACTGCAGGAGACCCGAAGGGTTTTGGGGAAATTGATGTTGAGCTTGATATTGAAGGGGTTAGGGTTAAGCCAGGGGACTGGATTATTGGGGATGATTCAGGAGTTGTAATTGTAAAGCCGGAGGAAGCGGTGGAGGTTGCAAACCGCGCGATTGACATTATGGAGAGGGAGGAGCGGCTTTCTGCTGAAATAAAAAAGGGAAGCACACTTTCAAAAGTTACCGATTTGAAAAAATGGGAGTTGAAAAAGTAGGTTGTTTGAAACTGCGGATAGAACAAACCTTTAATTATGAGTTTATAGAAAATATCTATTTCCTATAATTGTAATTATAGAAAAGTATATAAATATGTTTAATTATAATTATAGATATGAACAATGATGACTCTAAAGAGGCAAGGATATACCGGCTTTTGACACGCAGGTTCAATAAATGGTGGCAGGGAATAAGAGAGGAGGTTCCGAAATTCAGGAGAAGGGATTTCAAATATGTGATGAGCAGTTTGGAGGGGAAAAAGGCATTAACGCTTATTGGGCCAAGGCAAGTAGGAAAAACAGTAATGGTAAAGCAAATTATAAACGAGCTTCTAAGCAAAGGGATTGAGAAAGAAAGGATACTTTATGTCCTGCTTGATGATGTTGAGCTTAGGGTTATCAGTGACAATAATATCCTGCTCGATATCCTGGATGTTTACCAAAGGTACATACTAAAAGAAGACCTTGATTCCACAGGCAGGGAAGTTTATATTTTTCTTGATGAAGTGCAGAGAGTAGATAACTGGGCAGAAATTGTCAAGTCACTTCTTGCATCAAACAAGAACATGCGCGTGCTTGCAACCGGCTCGGCAAGCTTTTCGATTTCTCAGAAGAGCAAAGAAACGCTTCCGGG
>CAYTXD010000231.1:0-2185 GCA_964441305.1 Microcaldota archaeon | reverse complement strand
TGATTTCGGAATTTCGCATGATGATGATTTCGAAAACCCCTATCACTTCTATCTTGCTGTCTGCAGGAAACTGGGATACGACCCGAACAGGCATGCGGGCATGCGGGCGCAAGCGTTCTTCCGCGAAAGAATACTTGCATGGCAATGCACCAATTTGGAGGAGCTGAAGTGGGCAATGGGCGGAAATCCCCTGAAAGCTGTAAGGATGCTGGAGGAAAAGCGCGGCATGAGGGTGAGGGTCTTTCCCCCTGCTCGAGAGCTTATGAAAGTATGCCCCGGAGATAAAGCTGAAAGTACGAATAAGAAAAAAGGGGAGGTTCCTCCCAAGGCTATGAAACAGGCCTAACCACGCGCGCAAGTGCATTAATAAATATTCAACCCTATAGATTCCCATGGTAAAAATAGACGGAACCAGGTTCGGGTATATAACGATAGACGAAAAGGAACGGCAGTGGGACGTCATTATTATCGGGGAGGAAGTCAGCCCCAGGGAATACGAAAGATTGAAAAGGGAGTTCGGCACAGGCCACAGGATTGCGGATTGGGAGATTGAACAGCTTCTTTCCAATGGGCCGGAAGCAATAGTTATCGGCACAGGCCAGAGCGGCGCGCTGAGCGTGAGTGATGAAGTTAAAAGAAAAATTGAAAGCGCGGGGGCGGAAGTAATTTCTGCAAAAACCCCAGAAGCGATTGAAAAGTACAATGAGCTAAAAGAAAAAGGAAAAAAGGTAAACGCGCTTATGCACGCAACCTGCTAAAACAGCCCCAGAAATGAGGAAACATCAAAAAGAACCTGGGTCGTCCAGAATTTCACTCCGCTCACAAATCCCACGCCTTCATATGTGATGAGATTTGCTTCCAGTGCCTGAGTAGGCGAGAGCTCGCCGTCAGCAATCCTTTCAACAGTCTGCTTGTCAGTATAAACATTCAGTGTCTGGTCTGAAAGCTCGCCGCGAGCAAGCTCTGCCATGTATTCGCCGTTCATTATTATATAGTAATTTCCCTGGCCTTGGATGTGGATGTTTATCCTTTCGCCGTTTATTATGTCTGTAATTGGGCTTGGCATTTCACCCCTGTTTGAGTTGAACATTGTTCTTGCTTCATCAAGAGTGTATTGGTTGAATACTGAACCCTCCACTGCAAATGATACCGCAGCAAACATGAACAGCATTCCTGCAAGAAAAATTGCTTTTCCAAATTTCACAAAACCACCTCAATTTCTGTACGCCAAAACTATCGCGTTGGCAATGTCCTCCTTTGTAGTGGAGCCAATGTCTGCATCCATCTGCCCAAAGAAATCATCAACCTTTTCTTTTACAACTTTTTCATCTGCATGAGTCCAGCGCATGTATGCCTCCAGCGCCTGTATTGTATCTGCCGGCTCCGCATGGATGTCCCCGCCTATGAATGCCTCATGTATTGTGTTGTCAAGCATTGAAAGTGATACTCTCAATATGCCTTCCCCGGTTCTTAAAGTGGACGACTTGCCGCCGGTTTCGCATTTTCTCATATTCCTCCATTCAGGTGAAGAATATTTGAAGAGCATTTCAAGAAGATTGTTTTTCTCCCATTCCGAAAGAGAGCCCTCCTCAAGCTCAATTCCAATGCCTTGCCTGTACCCGTCAAGAATCGCGCGCTCCGCCATCTGCCTTGTGGCGTCCTCCCTCTCGGAGTAAAGCGAAGTGAATTTCCTCTTCATTGAATCAGAGGCGTTCTCGGAAACAGGGTGCGGGAAATTCAGCGCCTGAACAGCAGTTTCATGGTCGAATTCAAGAGAAAGGGTATTCTTTACTGCAAGAGTACTGCTTGCCCATGCGGCAGAACGGGAGCCGATTTTTTTTCCATTCACCTGGACTTCTCCCCCCTTAAGCATCTGCGAATCGATTCCCATTTTCCTCAGCGCCACAAGCTGGGGCTTGGAATATGTGGAAAACAGCTCATTGAATTTTTCGCGCTTGCTTCCTTTGGTGACTGCGGCATGAATTATGTTTTTGCTGTTGAGAAAAACCGCCTCCCCCCCGGTCACCCTTCTCACTACCGGAATTCCGCTCTGCCTGCAAAAGGAGAGGTTTGCCTCCTGGGAGGCGTCCTGGTGGAAGCCTATTGAAACCATCGGGTCGCGTGGGGAGTAAATGATTAGCGTGTCTTTTACTATGTCCTGCTCCCTTGCCTATGATATCGCGTC
>CAYTXD010000230.1:0-2220 GCA_964441305.1 Microcaldota archaeon | reverse complement strand
ATGAAGAAATGTTATTTCTTTTTGCTTTTGAGCTGCCTGCAGAACTGGAAGTTACCCTTGAAAATTGCCTGTTTGCAGAACAGACCGAATCATGCGCATGCCCCAGGAGATTTCCTTTTTTCAAAGAGTGAATCACAAATATGCTTGCAAGCGAGCTGTAGAGAAGAGGTATTTCCCCTTCATTGAAACTGAATTCAATTCCTTTCCTTTCCATCTGGTCAAAAATAGAAAGAACCGCATCCGAAAAGTTCCTGCCTTCTAATTCATTATCGTAAATTACCATTCTTGCGGCTGAAAGAAGAAGTTGCTTGTCCGCCTCAACCAAGTCTTTTTTGATTAGCTTTGGGAGTATTTCGCACACCATTCCATGAGTTATCTCATCCCCATACTTCATTGCGGCATGAAGGATTGGAATAGCTTTTTCATATATTCCTTTTTCGAAATTGGCAAATGCAGAATCCTTTTTCAAACTAATCATTATTGGAATCAATGCCGAATCAAAATCAAAAAAGCACATCACGTCCGGCTGGTTTTTGCAGATTATCGAGTAAGCTTTTACGTATTTATCGGCGTTCCCTTCATCCCATGTGCCCCTCCTTAGAATTTTCAAAGCTACGGGAACCTCTATTAAATCCATTTCCAAAAGCCATATCAATTCATCTAATGCTATTGGTTCTCGCATGTTCATTTTTTGTTGCTTAAAATTAATAAAAATGTTGTGGAAGTAATGAAAAGTTAGGAGTTAATGGCTCATATATAAACAGATACTATAACAATATTTATAAATTAGCAAATCCATAATACTTACATGGCATTTAAACTTTTCAATAGAGCACCTCCCAAAAACACTGGCAGCAGCTACTCGCTACATGGAAAGGTAAGAAGCCCCATTCCAAGCTTTTCAGACCCTAGGAATTACTTTTCAGGATATGCAAGGAAGAAAATGAACATTAGGCTTGAGATTTCAAAAAGCTGTGCAGGGTGCTTCCATTGCTATGTTGATGCAAGCCCAAAGGGGCCGATTGCAGACAAGAAAACGGCGCAGGCTTTTGCTGAATTCCACAGGGGAATTCTCCGTGCAGAAATACCCATTGAAAATGTTTACCTGGGAAGGGCGGATGTGCTTGTGCCTGGTGCGGCAGAAATTGCGGCATATTATATTCAAACATTCGACCGGATGGCACAGGATGATGCAAAACTGCTAATCGATTCCGGCAGATTCAGGCCAATTGACCCCAATAAATTCATGAAGGAATTCAGGGAAGATGGGAGGCATCCTTACCTGATGATGCACGGAGGAAAAGGCGGCAACCCGTTCACCCATTTGCACACGTATTTCATCCCCTACTCCAGCGGAATAATGGCAGGCAGGGATGAGGGCTGGTTTGAATACGCCGTAAACATGCTGAAAGAGGAAGGTGCTTCTTCACAGGTGCACATGACTACAGACCCAAGATATCACCAGAAATTCGTGCCAAAAGAGGTTTATGAAAATGCATTGGCAATTATCGAGAGGGTTTTTGGAGTTACAAATCATAACTCCGGAAACCAGGGTGACGCGTACAGTCCGGGACATATGTACATTGCAACCAAAAAGACGATTTTGCACTTCCTGAAGCATGGACTTGGGGGTGAAAGGCCGATGTCGCAGGGATGCGGAAAAGTTGGCTTAAGATATAGCGTAAATGGAAAATCTGTCAACATTTCCCCGGCAACAACTTCGCGCAGCATGACTTTTACGGTTACAATGGACGGCAATGTGCACCCGTGCTGCTGCGCAAACTGGCCTTTATTCAACATAAAGGAGGGGGATTTTGACGTGCAGCTTGGAAGGATACTTGAAAATACTGAACAGAGGAAATTCCTTTCCCGCGGGCCCCTTGGGGTTGCTCAGGAAAGGGGAATACTTGATGAGATGGTGGAGCTTTACAAAAGGGTTGGCGCGTGCGCGGTTTGCTACTATTTGACCACTAATGAGCAGGAGCAGCTGCAGATTAAGGATGCGATGGGGAGGTATCCCGCAAAGTAAGCGGGGAATTCTTTATTTCTTTGCTGCCTTTTTCCTATCGCCTTTTTCATTCAGGTGCTTTTTCACCGCATCCCTGGATATGAGGGACATTTCGTAGCCGAATGAAACAAGCACCCCAATGTAAAGCAAAAGTATCGGGATTATGTAAATAAGCCGGTTGGAAAGGTTTTCCTGGTATAGGGCATATACCA
>CAYTXD010000229.1:0-2226 GCA_964441305.1 Microcaldota archaeon | reverse complement strand
GCTTTACCTGGTGAAGCTTAAAACCAATGAATCTGGAGCGAGGAACTGGGAGCTGGTGAAGCCATTGGGCTCGGTCGCGGCACGCTCCTATACTGAAGTTAGCCTGTTGATAGAATCTGACTACCCCGGGAAGTCGCTAAAGTCAACCAATTACGCGTTTGTTGCCGAGGACCCGGAAAAGAATTATTATGGAACCTCTTTTGTTGTGCACGAGGACTGGAGCGAATACGAGCTTAATGTCCGCTCCTCAATTGCGGATGCGAACATATTCGTGGTGCCGGCAATCTCGCTTTTCATAGTACTCATAATAGTGGTTCTTGCGGAGTTTGCCTGCAGGCACGAGATATCCGGCCTTTGGAGCGGCGAGTACACGATGAGAACCCTTTTCTTCCCCTCAATGAAGGGAAGGCCTTTCAGGGAAAAGGTTGCAGACCTTCTCCTCAACCCTTTCTTCTGGCTTTTTGAGGCATTCTCGACACTTGCAATCGTAGCCCTTATTTACACGTTGAACATAAACACTTACGGCGCGGTTACAGGAACGGAAATATTCGCAATTGCCGGAATTTCCGCAATTTCTGTCCCAATGGTATACCTTGCACTTGCCTACTACTCTGAGCATATTGTGAAGCCGATGAGGTTTTTCTTTGCCCTTTTCATGTGGGGGGTTTTCTCCGCATTCCTGTCATTCACTTTCAATTCCTTCCAGCCATCACTCTTTTCCTCTCTCGGCATTACCGGCACCACGCTTGCAGTTTTCAGCACAGTGCTGCTCGCCCCAGTAGTTGAGGAAATTTTCAAGGGCCTCGGCCTTCTGCTCCTCTCCGGGCACCATGAATACGACAACACTTTGACCGGCCTTCTTTTCGGGTTCTCCTCAGGGCTCGGTTTCGCTTTCATTGAGAACTGGTTTTACTATGCGTCAAAGGCAAACCCCCTTGAGCTGGGGCTCATCTCGTGGGCGGGGCTTATCCTTTACCGCTCCTTCCTCAACTCTCTTGCACACGGGTGCTTCACATCCTCAATTGGCGCGGTTATCGGCTACATGAAGGCGCACAGGAACGTGAAACGCTATTCCTGGTTCGGTTTCATTCCAGGCCTTTTCCTGGCAATATCCCTTCACGCGATATTCAACATAAGCGCGCTCCTTGACGGGTATGTGATTGCAAACTACAAGTTCACGATATTCATATTCAACCCGCTTTTGGTAATCATTCTCAGCCTTTTCTTCCTTCTTGCGTTCCTTTACGCCTCGAAAATAGCAAAAAAGGCGGAAAGGAGGAAAAAGCTTTTCGAGCCGGAAATAGCAAAGCCGGTTTGAGCTGCGCTGGAGACGTGCAAATTATAAAGCCATCTTTCCTTATTACTCCGGTGGATTCATGCTTTCAACAACTCTTTGCGGCGTAAAACTGAAAAACCCC
Source organism: Microcaldota archaeon (assembly GCA_964441305.1). Classification (GTDB taxonomy): domain Archaea; phylum Micrarchaeota; class Micrarchaeia; order Anstonellales; family CAYTXD01; genus CAYTXD01. Next base: position 808 of record CAYTXD010000229.1, on the reverse strand, counting down.
TTTGTGCTCAATGCGGGCTACAGGGGAAGCGCAACCGGAACGCTCGTGAGGTGCGTTGGGGAAGGTGCGGGGGCGGTGACAAACAAGAGCTGCAATTTAGATGGAAATGAGGGGCACAAAAACCCCACAGTGCTTACTTTTGAAAATTCCATTCTCAACGCGGTGGGGCTCTGCAACCCCGGAGCGGAATACGTGAAAAAGGAAATTGAGGAGTACAAAAAGAAATCAGATGTGCCGATAATCGCATCTTTTTTCGGATGCTCAACTGGTGAGTACGGAAAAGCTGCAAAAGTCCTCTCCGAAGCAAAGCCGGATTTGCTGGAGGCAAACATCTCCTGCCCCAACATTGAAAATGAGAGCAGGATGTTTTCCGCAAGCGGGGAGGATACAATGCAAGTAATCAAGTCAATAAAAAAGGAAACAAGGATACCACTTTTCGTGAAGCTCTCCCCCAATGTAACCGACATTGCTTCGGTTGCAAAAGCGGCGGAGGATGCGGGCGCGGACGGGATAACCGCAATAAACACGGTAAAGGCAATGGCAATAGACCCTGTTGCAATGAGGCCGGTTCTCACCAACAAGGTGGGGGGGCTGAGCGGGCCTGCGGTAAAGCCGATAGCGCTGAGGTGTGTTTACGAAATAAGGAAAGCGGTTGACCTGCCCATAATTGGCACAGGGGGAATAACAACCGGGAAAGACGCCGCTGAAATGCTGGTTGCAGGCGCGGATGCGGTGGGCATAGGCTCGGCTTTCGCATTCAGGGAAAACGCGTTCATGAAAATTGCGGACGAGCTTTCCCATTTCATGA
>CAYTXD010000228.1:0-2230 GCA_964441305.1 Microcaldota archaeon | reverse complement strand
TTCCAGCTCCCTCTTTATCCCCTCATCTTCCGTTCTTGACTCTATTGCGTTTTTTGCATATTCCAGTATCTGGTCTGTGCTCCTGTAGTTTTCCGAAAGAACAAGATGCTTTGAATTCTTCTGAAATTTCTTAAAATTGCTTATTGAGCCCCCCTGAAACCCGAATATTGCCTGCTTCTTGTCTCCAACTGCAAAGAAGTTTTCGCATGACTGGAGGGCAATTTCGGCTTCCAGCGAATTAACATCCTGCAGCTCATCCACAAGCGCGTACTTGAATTTGGGCTTTTTCTCAAGAGCCAGGTAGTTTAGAAGCATGTCGGTATAGTCTATTCCCTTTCCCTCCTTTGCCTTCTCATAATGCTCATAAGTTCCGATAAACCCGTCCGCAAAAGCTTCCATCTCCTCCTTGCTAAACTCCTTGTATTCTGTAATTAGCTTCTTTACCTCCCCCGAATCTATCTCATCAACAGTCACCCCGTAATTCTTCAAATACCTTATGAGGTTTTCCATTTTGGGCACTATTTCCGAAATAAGGTATTCATCCCCGTAATTGAGTATTTCATTTTCCTTGAGGTGCCTGAAAACCGAATACCTGAGGAAATCGTTTGAAATCTGCTTCTGTTCGCGTATATTCTCAAGCGCGTATGAATGGAAAGTGTTTATGTTTAGTTTTGAGAGGTCCACTTTTGCGCCCTTCTCCGAAAGCCCCTTAATTATCTTTTCTTCCATCTCTCCCTTCGCCTTTTTGGTGAAGGTGAGGCACAATATCTCCTCCGCGGGAATTCCTTTTTCAATAAGCGAAACATACTTCAGCGCGAGTAGAGTGGTCTTCCCGGTGCCGGGATTCGCGGTGACAAGCACATTCCCCTCCCGCGCGAGTATCTCCTTTTTCTCCTCCGAAATTTCCATACTAAAAACAGAAACTGCAATGCTTAAATAAATGGCGTTACTGCCTCATGCCTCGGGTTCGTATGCTTTGTACAAGGCAGCTTTACTTTTCCACCTTCATTTGCCAATACCTTCCGCATGCCTGAAAAAATTCTCAACTGCTGGATTATCCCATTCTCTTGCCTTGTCCAAGCTTTCCTTTGATTCATTTTTTCTTCCAAGAGCAGATAGAATAAGGGACCCATAAATGTGTGCCATCGCGCATGCCTTTGGCTGAAGGTCTTTCCTGATTGCAATAAACCCTGTTTCGCATGCCTTTACTGCCTGTTCCGAAGCTTCGAGAGCTTCCTCATTTTTTCCCATGCTCCAGAGCAATGCTGCAAGATTTAAGTATGCTTCATGGGCAAGAGGCGCAATGTCTATTGCCTCCCTGTAAATTTTTTCCGCCTTTTTCGGATATTTAAGTTTTGTATAGCACAAGCCCGCATTTACCCTTGCAGAAAGGCTTTTTGGATGCAATTCAATTGCCCTTTTGTAATCCAAGATTGCCCTTTCAAATTCCCCTTTGCCTGCTCTGAGCATTCCCCTGTTGATATAACTTATCGTCTGCACCTCCTCCTCGCTTTTCAAAACCCCAAGGGAAAGCCAAACATCGTCTGCCCCAGTTCTAAAGCAGCTTGTTGTTTCAAAAAGAAATTTGCCAAAAACAAGCATCGCATGCCCTGGAGGAAGAATCATTGAAGTATCAATTCCCATTTTCTTTCCTGCATCAAAAGCAAGAAAGCTCCTAGTGTTGCAGTTCCATTTGTTGGTTTCAAGGGATTCATGCAAAAACATGGGCTGTTTAGTATCATACTCCATTTTCAGAATGTTTTTGAAGGATTTAATAAGCAGGTCAATGAACAAAGCCTCTTCCATGCCTTTCTTTCCGCCATTCTCTTCAATGAAAACAATAAGTTCTGAAAGCAGTTTTTCGTATTTCTTCCTGCAAACCTCTATTTTGCCACTATCCCCTTCAAGCTCAATTTCTATCTGCCTTTCCCCTGCACTCATTCCTTTCCCTGCTTCCTTTTTTCCTGCTTTTTGAGCATCTCTTTCATCTTTTCAACTTCTTCCTTTCCAAAGTTGTTCCCCACAATGGACACCCCATAGCTGGTTGCCACGTAATCCTTCTGCTCATACGGAAGGCTGTTTAGCCCCTCCACATCGCTTTTCATAATCATGTCCTCTGCCTGCTCGCTTATCGGCGCAGGCGCGGAAATCTCCAGTTTATCTACTTCATCCTCTCCTGGGCCTTCAACACTCATAGGGCTTTCTGGAGTCCACGCTTCGTTTCCTACGT
>CAYTXD010000227.1:0-2256 GCA_964441305.1 Microcaldota archaeon | reverse complement strand
TTCTTGGCACAGGAAGCATCAAGGGTGCCCAGTTTGCGATGGGCAATCAGGAAAAGCTAAAGGGAAAAAAGTACTTGTTTACTCTGTTTCTGCGTCCCTCCGGATTCCGATGAAATAAATGAAGTATCTAAGCCCAAATTTCAGGAGGATGTTGGAAATAAGGTTAAGTGGTTCAGCCAGGGTGATGGGCCGGAAGGCTTGGCCTATTGAACGGCGCGCTTATGCTTTTTCCAAAAATGTTTGATTATTTTGGGGTGATGATGACCCTGAAAAGAAAAAGGCGCATGAAAATATGCACAGTTTTTATTATGTGAAAAAGAATGATATAGTGCATTTTTTGGAAGAGTTTTGAAAATGAAAAGGGCAAAAACATGTTTATATTGGTTAACTTATAGCAATTCATATGAATTTTCGTGGAAAAGTTGTGTTTATGGCTATTGTTGCCTGTTTGTTTTTTTCTTTTGCATTTGCGCAGGGGGAAGGTGTCTATTATGATGATGGGAGCATGAATGAGTTGAGGGCTACTGCCACCGGAAATGTGGAGTCTTCCAAGCCCACCTGCGCAAAATGCTATGACGATGGAAGGCCGCTGAATCCTAATACAGGGAGTTATCCCTGCTGCGACAGCTCGAGTGTGCTCTATGGGACAAACAGCGTTCGGCTTTCCCTTCCGCAGCAGAATGAATGGGATGAGTGTGTTGTGAAAGTTATACTTGACAAAAGCGACGGTTCTCCTTGTACTGTTACTGGCTATAAGACTGTTTCTAATTCCTTTGAGGGAACTTACTATTACATTCCGCCAATTCCACTCGGGCACGGAGATGATGTGTATTACAGGGAGAGGTTTGACTTTACTGCAAGCAACAGGTTCCATGAAGAGCTCCAGGGATTCAGCAATGAGGGGCACTGGGAGGGCACTGCGTCATTTTTCAAGAACCCTGGAGAGTATGAGTTCCGCGTGTCCGGCAGGGAGTGTGATGACCGCAAGGTTAAGTACCAGAGGGGCATGTTGGTTACACTTGAGCTATGGTGCAACCCTGACGCGCCCGAGTGCACCGCGAGTGACGGTTCGGTTTGCTCAAATTCTGCAGAGCTGAAGGCAGAGCTTGATTCATGCAGGGAGAGAGTGAAGATGGAATGGAGATGCGATAATGATGCTGACGGTAGCGATGAGAAGTCAACATGCCTGATCAAAAGGTCACTCGAACTAGGCCAGTGCGAAATTGAATATGGAAGGGGTTGCGCAAACTGCAAATGGGGCGGCGGTTTTTTTGGAGGCGGTGGACAGAATACGGGCGGCCAGCAGGGCTCATTGTGCGAGGGAGTAACATGCAAAAGCTACTGCGAGGGAATGACTAGTTATTATGATGGTGAGTGCAGCCCTTCAGACGGGGATTGCTATTATGTTTCACAGGAGTGTGAGTATGCTTGTGATGAACAGACCGGGCTTTGCGACTTCAACACTGAAGCTCCGAATGTTGAGATTATTGCAACTCCGAGCTCTGTATTCCTTGATGAGAAGCAGGAAGTGGATATAATGGTACAGCTTTCAGACAAGGAAGGGAAAGTTGTGGAAGGCGCGGATGTATACATCCGGGTGTTGGACCCGAAAATGACCAACCTGCTCGGTGACTGGGGTTTTCTTGATGTGCGAAAAACCACTGATTCGGGAGGGATTGCAAGCGCCACATTGGGCCTGTCAAGCATGAAATCGATTGAGAGGATTTACTTTGAGGATTTCCCGCTTCAGCTGGAAATTGAGGTTACTGCTGCAAAGCACACTGGAGGGGAGGACTGGTCTGTAAAGGAAACGCATATTCTGCCCGTAAACAGCCCGCTTCCAAAAATTACGGAAGTGAGCATAGACCCGGACCCTGCAGAGGCATTTCAGCTGCATAATTTGTATATTGATATTGTAGATGAGGACAGCTCAAGCTTCAAATACACAGTGAGGTGCTTCGGGGGGGAGCTCCAGCCTCACCAGAGGGAATTGACAAATTCAGACAAGTACGGAAGGGTTTTCCATTCGGACAGGAAGAACGAAGTGATACAGTGGCTTGCGCCTTCAAAGGGAGTGAATGAAAACGAGCTTGTTGCATGGAATGAGGCAAAGTCCACAATGCAGGGGCTGGCGGTGAGCAAGGGATTTGATTATTTGAAGAATAAGGGAGTTCCGGGCGCGGAGCTTGTTAAAAACCTATACGGGCTTGACCAGAATGCACAGAACCTTGCAAAGGGTGTTTATGCCCTCCAGAA
>CAYTXD010000226.1:0-2259 GCA_964441305.1 Microcaldota archaeon | reverse complement strand
GGGCTATAACTTCCAGCTTGACAAGGGCAGCTATAATGTTGCGGCAGGCGGATTCCACCTTTACGATGGCGAGCTTGGCGCTTATGACTTGATGGTTCAGTCCGCAGGAAGGCGCAGGGTCAGGTTTGAGCGCTCGTGGACCGACTGGGGGGGAAGCAGGACAGGGATAGTGTATACTGACCAGCTCTCCGCAGGCATGATGGCAACCCTTGACAGCAGGTGGAGGGACGGCTCATGGTACAGCATTGGATTCAGCGGAGTTTTCAGGACAACCAAGGCAGGAGTCACCTATCTGTTTGACAAGGATGCAGTCAATTTAAATCTGAGGTATAAGCGGGAGAGTAAGCGAAAATAAATGAAGATGATTTTATGGCTGAAATGGAAAAAACCGAAATGGAAAAAACAGGGGAAGAGATTGCCCGCGCTCCGAGAAGCGAGCAGATAATCACAGGCAGGAAGCTCACCGAAGACCAGAGAAAGCAGGTTGATGATGCAAAAAAATTCCTTGAGAATTACAGCGGCACCCCCGAGGAGAAGCTCCAGCTTGAAGGGCATACCAGTTCCCTAATCCGCCTTATACGTTCCGGCTTGAGCACTGCGGATACCAAGGCGGTTAACGGCGTGCTGATTAAGCTGGATTATGCGAAAATGTTCACCGACGCTTTCGAGGATATTGTTGACAAGATCATGTCACCGGCAAGAATGGCCCAGGACAGGGAGGAGGCGCTTGTAAAGCTGAACGGATACTATTCGTTGCTCAAGAGCTTCATGACGACAAATACCCTTCAGGGGATTGGGCTTAACAACCGGCAGCATTTCAAGGTAAAAATGATGATGCAGCCGAGGGAAAGGATACTTTCGTTCCTTTTTAAATCTCTGGGAATAAATGGCGAGGAAACAAGAAAGGAGCAGGCAGAGCTTGTGGATGCCGTGCTTGGAAACTGGAACCAGCTTCTCGATGCCGCAAAAAATGCGCCGGAGGGAAAGCTCACTCTTGACTATGTGCTTGAGAACACCAATGTAAACGAGAAGGTGGCGGAAAGCTTTGTTGCCGAGCAGGGCAGAAATGTTAACGCGGTTTTGGTTGACATGTTTAATGATGCGGGAGTGCGGCTCGGAATTGCCGAAAATCTGTGCTTCTACAATGCGGGCTTTACGCCTGAAAATCTTACTCACATGTTTTCCGGAGAAAATGAGCTTGCGGAAAAAACCTACAACGCACTTCTGCCATACCTTGAGTTCAACCTTCCATCCCTATTCTCCAAGCTTGACGCAATTTACGAGAAGAGCACCTATTCCGTAAGCGAGGACCAGACACCTCTTAATCTTTCAGAGGAAATGCTCCCCGCGCTTGAATCACTTCCTGCTCCGCTAAGGGAAAAGGCAATAAAAATAATCGAAAGCGCGGAATACCATGCAATTCTTGTTGACGCGAATGAGTTCTTGAAAGATTATGACGAGATGCATTCAAAGGGAGAGCACAAGAGCTCAGAGGGAATGGAAATTTGCAACCGGCTAAGCTGGTATTCAAGGAGGATAAAAGCGCTTGCCCCCAAAATGTCCGGCTCCCTGAAAGGAGAGCTTGAAGTGCTTGCCGATGAAATTGACAAAAGGACAGTAAGGGACAGGCAGTTCTTCAAAAAGGAGGAGGGCTACTCCGAAAAGGAGGAGGCAAGCAAAATTGAGAAGTATTCCGAAAGGGCCCCGGAGCTAATGAAAGGGGAGCTTAACGAGGAAACTGCAGGAGAGCTTGAGGCGATTTCAACATACCTGTTCGAAAAGAACAGGGAGGAAGAGATAGAGCCGAAAACTGCAAAGCTGATTTCCGAAATAAACAAAAAAACAGCGGAATTCAGGACCCCAAAAATACGGGAAGCAGTTGAAGTAATAGTATACGAGCTTGACGCCAGTACTGCGGGAGATTATGCTGCAAGCGTCGAATATGAGAAAAAGAAGATGGGCGCTTCAGTTGATTCCGAAGGAGGGGTTAAGGCATACAAGAAAATGGGTGACACGCGGGCATATGTTTCATCCGGCAAGGGGCTTGGAGTTGATGTTGGAGGAGGGCTTGTTGGAATAACCAAGGAAGGAGTCGACATCGCATCCGGAAAATCCATTCTTGTAAAAAGCCTTTTCACAATGTATGAACTCTCCCAAATAAAGAGCGAAAAGAAGAAGCTAAAGAGGAAAATTGAGAAAACCAGCGGGGCGGTGAAAGTCAACGTTGCTCTCCAGCTGAACATTGACCACCTGAGGCAT
>CAYTXD010000225.1:0-2272 GCA_964441305.1 Microcaldota archaeon | reverse complement strand
TATTTTTTGATTTATTTTTTTCATTGTGTATTTGCTCAGGTGTATTGCAACAACAACATCGCGTATGTCGTCTTTTACCAGCACTATATCTCCGGTTTCAATTGCAACATCCGTCCCACCCCCAATGGCAATCCCTATGTCTGCCTTGGCTAACGCGGGAGCATCATTTATGCCGTCTCCCACCATCGCAACAATCTCGCCTTTCTTTTGAAGCTTTTCAATTTCATCTGCCTTGTCTGCAGGAAGTACTTCTGAAAGTACTTTGGAAATTCCGAGTTTTCCTGCGATTGCCTTGGCTGTCTTTTCATTGTCCCCTGTAATCATGGCAACTGAAAGCCCCATACCTTTCAGCTTTTCCACTGCCTCTTTCGAGTTCTCCTTTAATGTATCCGCAATTCCAATTATCCCGTAAATTTCATTTCCAACTGAAACCAGGACTGCTGTCTTTCCCTCGTTTTCTAGCTTCTTCAATCCATCCGCTAAAGGAGAGATATCAATTTCCTGTTCATTCATGAGCTTTTTTGTGCCAACAAGAATTTTCTTGCGAGAATATTTTGCAGAAACGCCTTTTCCGGAGATTGCCTCGAATGATTTTGCCTTTGGGATTTTGATTTTCATCTCTTTTGCTTTTGAGATTATTGCCTCTGAGAGAGGGTGCTCTGATGGCTTTTCAGCAATCGATGCATATTTCAAAAGCTCCTTTTCATTTTTTGCATCCGCAGGAATTAGGTCTATAACTTCTGGCTCGCCTTTTGTGAGCGTGCCGGTCTTGTCAAAAACTATCGTTGTCAGCTTGTATGCCTTTTCCAGTGATTCTGCATCCTTTATCAGCACTCCGTTTTCCGCGCCTTTTCCTGTCCCCATCATAACCGCAGTAGGAGTTGCAAGCCCCATTGCGCAGGGGCATGCGATTATGAGAGTGGTTATGAAAATTGTGAATGAAAAAACAAAATCCTTTCCTGAAAAAAAGAACCAGAAGGAAAATGAGAGGATTGAAAGTGCAAGCACTGTTGGGACAAAAATTGATGCTACCTTGTCAACCATCTCCTGCACAGGGGCTTTTGATGCCTGGGCCTCCTCAACAAGCTGTATTATTTGCGCAAGAACGGTGTTGCTTCCAACCTTTTTTGCCTCATAAGTTAAAGTCCCGTTCTTGTTTATTGTGCCCCCAATTACCTTGTCCCCTTTTTGCTTTGAAACAGGAATAGACTCCCCTGTGACCATTGATTCGTCAACTGAAGAGGAGCCATCAACCACAACTCCATCAACTGCAATGCTTCCGCCAGGCTTTACAATTATTTTTTCTCCTACCTCTATCTCCTCAACTGGAACTTCCATCTCTTTGCCGCCTCGCAATACTGTCGCCTTTTTTGGCGAAAGGTCCATTAGCTTCCTTATCGCTTCCGAAGTCCTTCCCTTTGCAATCGACTCAAAATACCTTCCAAGCAAAATGAATGTAATCAGCATCGCGGAACTTTCAAAGTATAGGTGCCCCTGTATTCCTGTGAATTGAACTATTGAAGAGTAAAGAAAGGCAGAGCCAACGCCCATTGAGACAAGTGTATTCATCCCTGGCCTTCTGTATTTTAGCTCCTTTATTCCCCCTTTAAAAAAGTTTGAGCCTGCTGCCATTACGGGCACCGCGAGAACAAACTGCAGAACAGCAGAATAGGCGGTCAAAAAAGCGGGATAAGTAATTCCCAGGTATTGAGAAACAAATGGCTCAAACGCAAGAGCCATTATTGGAATTGCAAAAACCAGTGAGAGCAAAAAGCGCCTTTTGTATCCTTCAATCTCGTTTTTTCGCGCAAGCCTTTCCTTGTCTTTTTCAATATCCAAAAGTTCACCCAATTACTTCATATCCTGAATCTTCTATTGCATTCTTAATGTCCTCCTCATTTGTCTTTCCATCATCATATACTACGAACACCTTTCCTGTTACGTAATTTACATTCGCCTTCTTTACGCCTGGCAATGCCTTAATTCCGTTTTCTATTGGAAGGGCGCATGCCGTGCAGTCCATTCCCCCAACCAAAAGTGAAATTTTCTTTTCCACAGTATCACCCACACTTGTCAACCTGCTCTATTCCTTGCTTTTCATCAATTCCAAGCATTAAATTCATGTTCTGCAATGCCTGTCCCGATGCGCCCTTTACTAAATTGTCTATTGCGCTGACTGCGATTATTGAATTTGTTCTTTTGTCAACGTAGGCCCTTGCCTCTGCCATGTTTGTCAGCTCAACGCGCTTTATGTTTGGCACATCATCTGTGT
>CAYTXD010000224.1:0-2300 GCA_964441305.1 Microcaldota archaeon | reverse complement strand
TGCTTCTGGGAAATATTGAATTGGACCTTGAAAGGGAAAGGGGTGATGAAAGCCCTGACCCCAAAAACATGAAATATATTGAGATGGAGCTGGAGTACAGCAGGATATACACAATCAAGCACCTTTCGGTAATGTATAATGATTTGATTGGGGAATATGCCGAAAAAGGGGAGAAGGTTCCGGATTGGCTGGTGCCCATGAAAACATCCCTTGAAAACACGCTTGCAAAAGCTGGTTATGAGATTAAGAAATAGAAAATGGACTTGGAGGGATTTTCTGGGCCTTTCTTTTTGGGGTGAAGCCCTTTTTAGGCATCCCGAAAAAGGGCTCTTCGAACCCTCGACCTCCTGCTTTTTTGGAGTTTTCTTTGGGGTAAAGACCTTTCTTTTTGAAAAGAAAGGGATTCATGCAAAGCAGGCGCGCTACCACTGCGCCACAAGCCCGTGCTCAGTATTTAGCACAAAAGCGTTTTTATTCGTTTGCGCGGGGAATGGAAAAGTTTATAACAAAGGTTGGGGAGTAGAGGAAGAGAAATCTTTATAAACATAAAGAGTCATAATCTATAACAAGGTGAACCTATGCAGAAGAAAGGAAACGGGTTTAATGGAAATGGTAAATGCGGGAAGAACGGGCCAAAGTATGATAGGCCTGCGCAGGATGTTAACGAGGCTATTAACAGGTTGGTTAATTTTCTTAAGATAAATGGAAAAATTACAAAGCTGCAGCTTGAAACAGAGGGAAAGGTTCCTGCTTTTTTGGTTGATGAGGCAATAGATATTGCAAGAAGCGAGCTTGGGATTTATTTTGATGGTGAAGAGTACCATGCTACAGATAGAACTGAGAGCATATTCGATGATATGAGTCCTCTTGAGCAGGAGCCCGGAAATGAGGAAGTAAAAGGGATTGAGCCCAAAGGAAGAAGGGAGCTTGAAGAAATGAGTGATGAAGAGCTTAACCAGAGGCATAACGAACTTATCTCTAGGTTTGGGAAGCTTGGAGAGGGGGATGAAGATGAAAAGGAGAAGGAAAGGATTGGCGGGGAGCTTGACAACATTGATGGCATATTAAATGGTAGAGAGACGAGTAGAGAACATCGGCCCGAAGAGCGAGAAGAACAATTATTTGGGGCGTGTGGCAGCCAAAGCGATATTAGGGCCGTGCCTTCATATGAAGAAGGAGAGGGGGAGGAGGAAACGAGGTTCACCCTAAAGGATGATTACGGTTGGGGAGAAACACTTGAAAATGCTTCCAAAGCAAGGAAGATGTGGAATGTTTTAAAATGGGCGGCCGGTGCGCCATTTGCATTTGCTTTCGGCCACCAATGGCTTACCAGTATTAAGCTGCTTCCGGAAAAACAGGTGGGAGGCCTAACTGAATTATGGAATACCGTTTATGCTGCAGTAGGTGGATTCTTTACTGCTTCTGCGGATACAGTTCAATTTGCAGTTAAGGTTGCGCAGGGGCTCACACAGCCGAACTGGGAAAACGCCATCCACTTCGGGCTGATAGGTGCAGTAGTAGCATCCGTCTGGAATCTTGCAAGGTTTGTCAGGAAAAATCTTGAGCCTGTTTGGGAGGAGGAGATCATGTTCAAAGAATTAAGAAAGGACAGAGGGAAGGCAGAAAAGGACTATAAATTGGCCAGAGAAGTGGCGGATGAAATGACGCAGAAAGGAAGAATGCTCGATCTCCAACTGGAGGGGGCGCAAAAGGAGCTTGCAGGAATAAAGTTGGAAATTGCGTACTTGGATAAAGATATTGGGAAAAAGAGGGGGGAGCTAGAGGCCATTGAAACAGAAATCCGGAACAGGCGGGAACAGAACAACGCTCTTGATGAGGAGATAAACAGGAAATGGGGCGAAGTCAGGGGAGAAGGAAATGAAGGTGGGGAGCAATAAATTTCTCAAGCTCCTTGGTTGAGAGTACGATTACTTTTTTTCCCTCTTTTTTTGCGCGGAAGCCGAGCCGCAAAAGAAGCAGCTCGTCTGATGCGGACGCGCCTGTAATGTATATGTATTTCTTTTTGCCGGACTCGCCGTACCCTCCCTTGGCATCTATAATTCCTGCTAAATAATTTGCTGAAAATTCGTTTTTGTACTTGAAGCGCTCCTCCTGGTTGCGAGTGACTTCCTGGAAGAATTTGCGGTATGCGGAGTGGTAGAAGTATATTTTCTTTTCATCCTCTTTTAGCTGGATTTTGTTTGGTGTGGTTAGCTTTAGCTCTATTGCCTTCCTGAAAAATATGTCGCGTATTTTCTGGTTTCCCTCAATTCCTATCCCTTCCTTTGTCCTTCTCATTT
>CAYTXD010000223.1:0-2308 GCA_964441305.1 Microcaldota archaeon | reverse complement strand
TCCCCAAAATTATATCCAACGCCGGCTTTCCGAATTGCGCGGCCACTTCAGCTTCGCTCGGCATCCTATATCCCGCTTCAGGCAGTGCCACCTGATAAAGCGCCACAGTCGCTTTTTTGGAGTCAATAAGCGTTCCATCCAAATCAAACAATATTGCTTTCAGCATAATTACACCTTTACTTCCAACTCAATTCTTCACACTTCCACCAATTATTCTATTGCTCTCCGCTTCCTCGTTCCTGCACAGAAGAACAACCCTGCTTGGAACGTGTTTTTCAGAAATCCTGTACCCAGTTTTCCCTGAAAGCTCTTTAGCAAACTCTTCAATCTCCTCCATTCTCAGCATATCTTCCAGCTTCAGCCCCCGGCCATCCCTCGCACCCCCGACATATGCAAACGACTTAACCTCAACATACTCCGGCTCGGCAATTGCAACCTGCTTAGCGTATCCCTCCACATTCGAATTGTTCAGCCCTTTCACCAAAGTCATCCTCAGCACCCTTCTGGTTCTCCCCCCAAGCCCCTTCATTACCTCAAGTGAGCGCAGGTACTTTTTCCAATTCTCCCCGCTTTTCGGCCGGGCGGTTTCCATATATGCTTTCTCATCAGGGGCTACCATTGAAATGTAAAGCTGTGTTGGAAGCATGTCCTTTTCCCCCAACCCTTCCAGCCTTTCCGGCAGTGTCCCATTAGTAACCAAAAATGTTGGAACTCCTCTTTTCCCGAACTCCAAAATAAACTCCCCTATTTTCGGGTAAACTGTCGGCTCGCCTGCAAGGGAAATGGCCGCAACACCAGGAGTTTTCGCCTCCTCGTAAATCTCTTTAGGGGTTTTCTCATTTCCCCCATACCCTGAAACAAGGCGCATCTGCTCCTTAAGAATTCCTTCAACAATTTCCCCCGGCTCATCCCACTTGAAATTGTCCGGCATGCCCTCCGCACCATCTGAAATAACTCTCCAGCAGAATTTGCAGGCATTTGTGCAGAACTGGAGTGAGGGGGTGCACTGCACGCACTGGTGCGACTTAATTCCGTAAAACCTGTTTTTGTAGCACTGGCCGTTTCCAATCATGCTCTCCCTGAACCACTTGCACCTCTTCACTGCGGAGTGCTTTCCCACTACGTGGTAGCCCTGCTTTCTAAGCACATTGAAAAGCTCACTTTCCCCTACCATAAAATCACGTCAGAAATACTGGTTAATTTAGGCATAAATAACTTTATAAACTGCTCATGACTAATGCATTTGGGTGTTTTTGTGAGTTCGAAAAAGGCAAAGAAAAGGGAATTACAAGAAAAAGCCAACAAACTTTTCGATGGGTTAAAGGAAGAGCCCCCAGAAATGAAAAAGAAATCACAGGAAGAAATCGACGCGGTATTTAAAAGAGTGGATGAAGCTCCCGAAGAGAAAGAAGAAGTTGAAGAAAATCAAAAGAAAGAAGAAAAGAAAACACCCGCAAAAAAGAAGGAAGAGAAAAAGCAGCAGAAAAAGCCAGAGCAAAAAGAGCACACCTATGATCCACGTTATCTTGATAATATTATGGGAACGGGCAGCTCATTCATTCTGACCGATACGGAGGACTGGCTGGAAAAAGAGGATAGGGGAAAGAAGCAGGAAGAGAAGAAAAGCGAGGGGCAAAAATCCAAGGAAAGCAAAAAGAAAAAGCCGGAGGAGAAAAAACCACCAAGGAAGAAAAGCACAAAACCCGAAAAAAAGGAAAAGCCAAAACCAAGGAAGAAAACGGCAAGGAAAAAATCCCCTAAAGGAAAGACCGGGGCAAGGGAAGCGTCAAGAAAGCACAACCGGGAAATCGTGAAAAAGGCAATAGACCTTTACAACAAAAGCAACCCCGACCAGCTTATCTCCGAGAAAAAAGGATTTGAGATTCTCATGCCCTCCGCAATAAAAGGGCGCGAAAACGACTTTTCCCGCGGAATAGTTTCCAGCCCTTCCGCCAAGCTTAATGAAAAAGATGTGGAAAAATACGCCCTGCACCTTTTCAACCTCCTGAAAATAGAAAGCTCTTCTGCAAATGAAGAGGGAAAAAAAGAGGTGAAAAAGGCGGTTGGCAAGTATTTCGTGAATTTCATCTCCAAAAACAATATTGACCCCAAAGTAATACAGTACTTTGCAGACAAGATGGCAAAGGACATGGTAACCCACGAGGACATACTCCAATTGATTAACGTTCTTGACAACAACACCGTTATTGAGGAAAAAAGGAAATATGACAAGCGCGAAGTCCAGGCATTTGAAACCCAACTCAGAGAGCTTCAACAATCTGCAGATGAATACAACCGCCAGCTTGAA
>CAYTXD010000222.1:0-2308 GCA_964441305.1 Microcaldota archaeon | reverse complement strand
TCCGCAAATGGCAAAGTAAAGTAATTCTCAATAATGTGCCCAAGCACTCTCCTAGACTGCCTCATCCTGACATTCCTCGGCTGCTCAAGAGAGAAAATCCTGGTTTCATTAACATCCTTGACTTTTCCCTCTCCATCGGTTGCAAACGGCTCTATTGCAAAAACATCCCCCTCCTGGATTTCATATCCCCCCCTTACTTTTATGTTGGGAATTTCCACCCCCGCATGAAGAAGGTAGGGTCTCATCATATGCCCTGTGAGGTTTGCTATCGGCTTGAAACCGAGCTTGTTAATCTCTTTCTCAATAGCTCCACCAACTTCTCCGATTTTCACTCCGGGCTTTATTGCGGATATTGCCGCCTGCAGGGCATTCTCACTCGCTTCAACAAGTTTTCCGTTATTCTCGCTCAAATCTATTGTGTATGCAATGTCCCCGATGCACCCGTCAATATGCGCGCCCATATCTATCTTAACAACATCCTCTTCACCAAGCTCGGACTCATCATTTAATTCCGGCGTGCTGTGCGCGGCCACCTCGTTAATTGAAATATTTGCAGGGAACGCAACCTTTGCCCCGGCATCCTCAATCATTTTCTCAATACTTTCGGCTATGTCAAAAACGCTTGCGCCGGGCATTACCAGCTTCCTGCTGGCGTCCGAAATTTCCCTGGAAATTTTTCCTGCCCTCTCCCAGTTTTTAAGGGTCTGCTCAGGAGACCCTTCTTCATGCTGCTCTCCATTTTCTTCCGCGCCTGCTTCATTTTCCCTGCCAATCTTTTCAGCTTCCTGCTCCAATTTTTCATCTGCCATATCAATCAACTTCCAATATTTTCAGCAATTCATCAAGCTTCTTAATTTCATGCTTTCCTTTTGCTTTCTCCCCTCGCCTGACAAGCCTTATGGATTCCATGCCTATCTTCCTTGGGGGTTCAATATCCCTTTCAACCAAGTCCCCGACCATTAGGCATTCCTCCGGCTTTAGGCCTATCCTTTTGAGAACACTCTTGAAAAATTTAACCGACTTTCTGCACCCGATTTCCTCAGAAACAAAAACATCGTGGAATAGCAAGTGTATCTTCATCCTTATAAGCTTGTCCCATTGCTTCAGAACCTTGCCATCCGAAGCCACATATAACTTAAAGCCGTTTTCCCTTAATTTCAGCAAAGTCCTTGCAGCTTCCGGAAACGGCATTATGCCTGCCTTTTTATTGTGGTATGCGGCAATGCCTGCAGCAACAAGCTTTGAGCTTTTTCCATAGCCAAGCTTTTTGCAGAGAAGGTCAAAATGATTTCCATAGTTTGAGCCTCTTTTCCCAACGATTTCCATAAGCTCTTCAAATGCCTCATCAAACTCTACATCCATCCCCGCCTCTATCATTGCTTTTACCGCATTTTTCCTTGCTGAAATTGCAAATTCCCCCGAGGGAAAAAGGGTATCGTCAATATCAAACAGGATTGCCTTTATTTTCATAAAAATCACTAAATTGTTCCCAGGCAACCAATATAATATTTTCACATAAAGTCCCCAAGACCCTTCTGAGTCCCCTCGAATTTCAAGTCATCCTCGCTGTACCCGAGCTCCTTAAGTATCTTAAGCACTGAGGGCAATACCTGGTTCTCGATATAGTAGTCGGCATCATAATCCTCTGCAAAATCGCTGTATTCCGCCTTTTCCGAAATGCTTCTTCCTCTTTTAGTTATTACATAGCTCACAACACTTCCTTTCTGGATAGGGATTCCCCTTTCCACTGCCTTCCTCGCTGCTGAAATTTCAGGGGAAATAATGTCATAATCTTTTGGGTTTTTCTGTATCTGGGTGTAAATGACCAAATCATCTATTTTCACTTTTCCATCCCTAAGTTCACTTATAACATCCTTCACTATTTTCACTGCCTTCTCTTTGCTTCCCTCCTCCAATATCGCTTTGAGTACTGAAAGCTGGGTGTCCTTTGAAATCTTGCTCCAGTCCCTCCTCACAAGCTCAAACCCCCTTATCTTGATTTTTCCCTTTTCATCAATTAATGCATATTTTTTCTTAGCGCCTCTTCCCCCGCTTTTCTTTGTAACAAAAACACCTCTCGGGTAAAACCCCTCAAGCTCAAGCTCCATTTTCTCCGGCAGGGTTTCATTTATTTTTTTCATAAACTCCATTGCTTCCCCCTCCTTCCTGTCTCCAAGCAGCATAAATACTGAATCAGTGTTGTGGACAAGAATCATTCCTTCCGCATCCACAAAATTGTGCGCACCTTCGACTTCAATATCATATACCCGCCCTTTTTCTTCAAGTTCCCTTATCTCCTTTATTCTTG
>CAYTXD010000221.1:0-2330 GCA_964441305.1 Microcaldota archaeon | reverse complement strand
CTTCTTGTATTCGTTCAAGCTTGGGATTTCCTTATGCTCTTCGATTTTCTTTTTGCTGTAATTCCAAATCTCCATCTTTATTTCTTCCCCTGCCTGGTCTCCGGTGTAAACAAGGGTTCCGGGAGGAAGCCCCGGCTTTTTTGCAGCATTTCCTTCAGCTTTTGCCATCTATCCAACCTAAAAACTTTCAATTATTTCTCTCTCACATACTTTACTGCGGCCTTCACCGAGTACTCCTCGCTGTGGCCCTTGTTCACAAGCTTGTTTGCCATCTCCAATACTTCGTTTTTCTGGTCTGATGTGAGCCCTTCCGTTTCCTCCTGGTATTCATTTAAGTCGATCCACTTCCCAGGTTTTTTGTGCTCCGCATCATATTGCGGGTAATCGTCATCTCCTATTGGCATAACATCACCTACTTTTTGTATTTTCCCATAATCTGGGCTTGCGCCAAAATGTGCCCTTCCATTGCAGAAAGCAGCTCTTCCTTAGTTGCGCCTGGCGAAAGCTCCAGTTCAGTATCAAGCGCGTAAAGCTTAAAGTAATACCTGTGCGCAGGGCCGGATGGCGGGCAGGGCCCGCCGTAATTCATTTTTCCGAAATCGTTTTTGCCCTGCATCCCTCCTTCGGGAACAGAGCCCTCGCCAATTTGCCAGGATGGCATGATATTCCATACAACCCAATGAACCCACGTTCCTGAAGGCGCATCGGGGTCGTCAACTATAAGCGCAAGCGATTTCGCGTCTTCGGGTGCTCCAGAAATATTCAGGGGAGGGCTTATGTCTGCCCCCTCGCAGGAGTACTTTTTTGGTATAAATTCCCCTTCGTTGAATTCGGGGGAGCTGAGCTTCATATCTGCCATGCCTACCACCTCTGATTCCTCCTGAATGCATCCTGCGGAAAAAGCCAGTGCAATGAGGAGAAACAATTCTTTTAGTGTGGTTTTGCTTCGGATTCGCAGTTTAAAAGATTGAGTGTCACCGCCTGTAAAAATGACCAATCCAGAATTTCCTGAAAAATAGAAGGGTGAGCGTGGAAAGCAGGAACGCCAGGGTTGGAACAAGGGAGTTGATGAACGGGTTGGGAGGCCCCGCGGAAAGGAAAAGCGCGAGAACTACAATGTATGTCAGCAATGCAAGAAGCGCTTTCCGGGCTATGCTGGTTTCTCATGCCTTTTCCGCTTCCACTTTTTTGTTTCTCCGCATTATCTTTTCTATCTACTCTTCAAGTTTTTCTATTCTCCCTTCAAGCTTATTCCTGCCCGACATTTAATCCCCCTCCCTGCCCATCATTCTTTCAGCGTTCTCGTAAAGCTCCTTTCTTGAAAGCTTTTTCATTGCCACTCCCGACTTGATTGCTGCCTGGCCTACTGCGGAGGCAACAGAAGGGGCGACTCTAGGGTCAAACGGTTTGGGGATAATCATGTCCAAAGAAAGTTTATCATCGGGAATTAGGCGGGAAAGGGCATGTGATGCGGCAAGCTTCATTTCATCATTTACCTTTCTTGCCTCAACATCAAGCATGCCCCTGAATATGCCTGGAAACCCCAGGACATTGTTGACCTGGTTGGGTAAGTCGCTTCTTCCGGTTGCAACCACTTCGGCACCCGCCTTTTTCGCCCTATCAGGCAGTATTTCGGGGTCGGGGTTGGAGAGGGCAAAAACTATCGGGCTTTCATTCATGTCTTTTATATCCTCTTCAGTTATACTGCCGGGAACCGAAACTCCGATTACTGCGTCCGCGCCCCTGCATTCCTCTGAAAAGGAGCCGCATTTGTTTTCATTTTGGGTTATTTCCACCAGTTTTTCCTTGTATCCCTGGATGCCTTTCCTTTCCCCGCAAAGAGCACCCTTGCTGTCGCAGGCAATAATCTCTTTAAAGCCGTCTGCAACAAGGAGCTTGATTATGGCGGAGCCCGCAGCCCCTGTTCCGTTTACAACAATCTTTGCATCTTTCTTCTTTCCAACAAGCTTCAGTGCATTGTTGAGGCCTGCAAGGGCGATTACCGCGGTCCCGTGCTGGTCATCATGGAAAACAGGGATATCCAGCTCCTCAACAAGCCGCCTTTCGATTTCAAAGCATTCGGGCTTCTCAATGTCCTCAAGGTTTATGCCTCCGAAAGAGGGAGAGATTCTTTTTACTGTTTCCACAATCTCATCCTCGTCCTTCGTACCCAGGCAGATGGGGAACGCATCCACCCCCCCGAATTCCTTGAAAAGAATGGATTTTCCCTCCATTACCGGAAGCGCGGCTTCGGGTCCTATGTCCCCCAGCCCGAGAACCCTTGTTCCATCCGAAACAACGGCAACCGAGTTCCATTTTCTGGTATAAGT
>CAYTXD010000220.1:0-2356 GCA_964441305.1 Microcaldota archaeon | reverse complement strand
TTTCTTGAAAACAACATATTTTTTGCAGCACATGAGGTACCTGAAGTAAGTGCAAGAGTTTTCCCCGGAAAGATCCATGTCGATGAAGAATTTGTAAATAAAAGGCCTGCATCAGTATTTTTCGTGCAGGGAAAGAATTATTGGGGGGAGAATGAAGTGTCGGGAAAGAAAATTGTTTCAGTTGCGCCTGTTGGCCTGCTTTCAAAGGAAAGCGTAAGTGCAAGCGCAGTTGCAATAGACCCAAAAAACAACTTGATTGATTTTAAGCAGGTAGCTTATGATGCACGCAAGACGCTTGAGAAAATAGCAAGAATACCCTTGCAGGACATAAGCAAAAATACTCGGAGATATTTTTTTGCTCAAATAGGCACCAGATAAATTAATTAATAGGACCCATCATAAAATATACTGGTGTAAAATTGGCAAAGGTAAAAGATGCTGCACTGGAAGGAGACAAAAATATACTAATTATATCTAATGCCAATTCCAATTTGGAAGCGCTTGAAGCAATATTAAATGATGCAAATGGCTCATTTTCGGATGTCCTTGTGCTTGGAAACCTTATAGGTGCGGGCCCCAGCCCGAATGAAGTGATAGAAAAAATGGCAGAGTTGGAAAAAAACCTGAATTCTAAAGGAGGAAAAGTCCGCATACTCACAGGAGACTATGAAAAGGCGCTTCTTGCAGGAGAGGAAGGTTTTGAGTATATCTCAAGGTTGATGAGCAAGGAGGAGCTTGCTTTTTCAAATTTCTTGAAGAAAGAAATTAAGCCTGAAAACTATAGCTGGCTTTTCAGCAAATGTGTGGAATCTAATGATTTTGCAACAGAACTCGATAACGAAAGCTTTTATGCATCATTTGCTGGGCCACCAGAAATTGAAAAGGCATTTTTTCCTTTCAGCACAAGCGCGAGCCAGATAGCTCTTGCAATAAGGCAAAATATTATCTTTTTAGGGAAAACCGGGTTTTTTTCAGTGAGCAGTGCAAAAAAAGATGAAAAAAGGATAATCCAGGCAGGAAGTGCTGACGGGAGGGGAGATTTGGAGCAAAAAGCGAGTTATATTCTTTACAATCCAGAGAAAAAACAGTTTTTAGCAGGCAAGGTTTCGTTTAATGTTGCTTCTTTGCAGAAGAAGATGATTAACCTGATACAAAAGGGCCTGAAGCCAGGAGTGGTAAGGAACTTGGTTGGCAATTTAAAAACAGGCACAACGTAAAATTATTCCCTAAAAGTCCTTGTTGGATCTCTTGAGCCATGGAATGATATCAGAGATGACTGCACTTGTCTATTCTCAATTATTGAATTTATTTCTGCAGAAGTTGGTGGCCTTCCATGATACGCTTCAAGTGCATTTGAAAGGTCAGCCCTGTTTTTTATCAAACCTTTTCCCATCGAATCTCTTAAAGTAAATATTAGCTCCTTATCACACAATCCCTGAAAGTCAGCAGGATCCATGCCCGTGCTTGTTTTTAGAGATTCAACATCACCTATGGTATGGGATATGTTCCCATCTGGTTCTACTTTTATGTAAATATTATCTCCCGAATAATCTCCGTGGTAAATACCTTTCTTATGCATTTCGCCCAGGTTTGAGTATTGGGTTGTGACAATATCCCCAACTTGAGCATCAGTAAGGCTTCCTTTTGAATACGTTGTGTTGATCGGGGTTCCTGCTGATTCGGAAGCAATGACCAATTTGCCGCCTTTTGTCTCAACAGCTCCTGCTATTTTATAAGATGGGAGGCCGGCGTCCTCCAATATTCTTACACGCTGGATTTCCTCTGCCCCGCTTGCCAAATCCCACTGTTTAGTATAAAAGTCGGCTGAAGAGCCATCACTTAGCCTGACACCTTTGTGATGCCTTACATCAACTGCATGCATTGATGAGCCTGCACCAAGTGCTTCACCTTTCTTTGAGACAATTGCAGAGATATCTGCAGGGGAATAACCTTCAGAAACAGCAGCAGTAGAAGGCTTTACTTCCCAGCCGTTTACCTTTGCACCATCCGCACTTCCAGAAGGAATTTCCGACTTGTTCAAATAAGAGCCTGTAAGGTAGTTTCCATCTGAAAGATAGACATCATCAACCTCTGCCCTTACCCTTCTTCTTATGCTGTTTGCTGCTTCCACTTGCTTTCTTGCTTTTGTTACTGATTGGTTCTTCATGTTTTCAAGCTGCTCTTTAGTCGGAGCTTTGTCTGGATTTCTACTTTTAAACTCATCAACCCTCTTCTTGTAATCAGACTTGAAATTGTCTGCAAATTGCCGTGCCTGCTCCTCTGCAACTATGTCATCAACCAGCTTTTCCTTCCCGCCGACAAAATCACCTGATTCCATCTGTTCATTGACTCTTTG
>CAYTXD010000219.1:1474-2376 GCA_964441305.1 Microcaldota archaeon | reverse complement strand
TCTCCTTTGGCTTGTAGGCAACGCTAAGCGCCCTTCTCGAGCTTCTTATGAAATTTGCTATGTTCAGATCCATAAAATCAACTTATCAAATCCAAATCAAGGGTTGTTTCCCCCAGCTGTTCTTCCTTTTTCTCAAGCTCGTACTGGGGGAACTTGCCCCCTGCAATGACCACCAGCACCCTCAAGGATGTCTTGGGCATGTCATTCTCAATCCTTGCGCCCCATATTATGTGCGCTGATGAGCCAATCTTGTCGCTTACTTCATTAACCATTAGCTCCGCCTCTTTGAGGGACATGTCCTCCCCGCCCATTACATTGATGAGTGCACGGTCTGCGGTCGCTATATCAATATCAAGCAAGGGCGAGTTAAGCGCTGTTTCAATTGCAATCATTGCCCTTTGCTCGGGCTTGGCGTCGACGGATGCCTCTCCGACTCCGACAACCGCGCATCCGGCGCTTGAGAGGATTGTCCTAAGGTCCGCGAAGTCAAGGTTGACAAGGCCTGCCTTTGTTACAAGCTCGGCGATACCCTTCACCGCGCTTGCCAGCACCTCATCCGAAACTTTGAATGCAGTGTTTAGCGGAAGGTCGGGCGCTATTGTGAGAAGCTTGTCGTTCGGGATTACAATCGTTGTATCCGCATACTTCTTAAGCTTCTCAAGCCCTTCCAGGGCATTCCTCATCCTTATTTTTCCCTCTGACATGAAGGGCAGGGTTACAACCGCAATCGTAAGCGCTCCCGATTTTTTTGCCTGCTCTGCAATTACTGGGGCGCTTCCGGTTCCTGTCCCCCCTCCCATTCCGCCGGTTATAAATACCATGGATGCGTCGGAAATGGACTTCCCTATATCTTCGATATCTTCCTTTGCCGCGTCCTCCCCTATTTTGGGGTCGCTTCCCGC
>CAYTXD010000219.1:0-1464 GCA_964441305.1 Microcaldota archaeon | reverse complement strand
TGTTTTTTTTCCTATAAGAACCTTCTTGTCTGCCCTCACTTTCACAAGGTGCTGGACATCGGTATTTAGGGCGACTATCCTTACCCCTTCAAGCCCCATTTCGTAAATTCTTGCAAGCGTGTTGCATCCGCTTCCTCCGGCGCCTACAACATAAATTTTGGGCTTGCTCTGCTCAATGAACTTGAAAAGCTCTGCATCATCGTCGGAAACGACAAGCTGCTCAGGGAGGCCCTGCACCTGCTGGGGCTTTTCCTTCTGTTCCTTGTTTTCAGGAACTATCTGATTTGTTATTTCCATGCTGCTTTCTTCATCTTCCAATGAAATCTCCTCTCGTCCATTGCTTGTTCCACTACGGGCGTTAATACCATACTAATTTATGTCAGAAGCTTTAATATACCTTTTGCCTGATAGGCGAAAACCCGGAAATGAAGATTAAGTTTATTAATCATCATCACGATTCTTTTTACATGATTCAGCCTGAAGTAAAAAAAATATGCAAGGATATCAGGGAGCTTAAGGTGCAGGGTGCAAGGAATGTTGCAATCGCGGCAGTAAAGGCGCTGAATATACAGGCGAAAAAATCCAAAGCAAAAAAGAGCGGGGGTTTGCTTTCCGAAATGCTTGAGGCTGCGGACGCGCTTGCGGGGGCAAGGCCTACTGAGCCGCTTCTGAGAAATTCCATAAGAAATGCGCTGAAGTATGTTTTCTACAAGATGAAAAAGGATAGGAAAAGAAGCGTTGCCGAGCTTAAGAAGAGGATGGCGAACGAGGAAAAGGAATACTTGAAAACAATGGAAAGAAACATGGGTGCAATTTCGGAATATGGCGCAAAGGAGATACCTGCAGGCGCGACTGTGCTCACCCACTGCCATTCAAGCACGGTAACCAAACTGCTTATTAGGGCGCATGGGTTGGGGAAGGATATAAAGGTAATAAACACTGAAACCAGGCCGAAATTCCAGGGAAGGATTACTTCAAGGGAGCTTGCGGATGCGGGGATTGATGTTACGATGATAGTTGATTCTGCAGTTGAAACAATGATGCAGGACGTGGATTTAGTAATAGTCGGCGCGGATGCAGTAACTTCAATAGGGGATTTGGTTAACAAGATTGGCACTGCGGGAATTGCCAGGCTTGCCCATGACCATGATTTGAAGTTTTTCTGCGCTTCGGAGCTTTACAAGTACGACCCCATGACATTGTGGGGCAATGCAGAGGAGATTGAGATGAGGGACCCGGAGGAGATTGCGAACCCCAGAGAATTCCCGGGAGTGAAAATAATCAACCCCGCGTTTGACTTGACGCAGGCAAAGTTTATTTCCGGTTATATTACTGAAAAAGGGATAGTTCCCCCGCAGGCAATGATGGCGCTTGCGATGAAGGAGCTTGATGTAGAGAGCGTGTTATAATGGCGGCAATGGATGAAAAAGAGAAGCAAAAAGATGAGAAGGTATGGGAGTACAA
>CAYTXD010000218.1:0-2410 GCA_964441305.1 Microcaldota archaeon | reverse complement strand
ATCATCATCAAACCAGCATTTTTCCATGCATTCACTTTTGCTGTCTTCATATATTATTGTTTTGAATTTCTTTCCATCTTTTGGAGGAGTAATTCTATAATTACCTCCTTTTTGAGCATAACTGGGTAAGTTATCCGTTGTTATTTCATCCATTTCACTATTCATTAGGCTTACACATTCATCATAGTCTAACTTATAGATTGGTCCTGATACATCTACGAATTCAACCCCTAATTCTTTAAAATCAGGATTGCTTGAAAGATATGCTTCTCTAAGAGATTCTTTAAATGACCCTATATCATCCGCAAGTTGGTTATCATAATAAGATTGTGTGTATCTTCTTGCACCAACACTATATCCCCAATCGTAGTGCTTGTCATCATCAGAATATATGCCTATAAATATTTGCATGTCGTGAGTCCTCATAACATATCCATGAGGCTCTTTGTATTCTTTTAAAGCGTTTTCAAGCTCCGTTTTACTCCAGCCAGGGAAATCATTTTCCCGCATCTTTCTTTGTTTTTCATCATGATGATGCTCAAGAAGTACGATCATCTGTGCAACAGAAATCTCCCCATTGTCATATCTTGTAGCAGTCTCTTCAAAGTTAAGAAGAGTATCTGTGATTGAAACAGAGGCAGAAACAGAGGGAATGATTACTAAAACTGATATTATAAGGATTATGTGGTTTTTAAATTCCATATAATTTAAATGTATACACATTTATTTAAATGTTTTGGAGAGTTCAATGAAAATAAGTCTATCTATAAATTTTTTTACGAAGTAAAAGACAAAATGTCCGTAGGACTAATCCTCTCTCTTTTGTTTCTTTTTCTAAAAGAAAAGAAGTAATCCAAAAATTGAATATAAAAGTAGTTATAGGCATGTGTCAATTTTCCATTAATTAGGAGGTCCCTCCTGGTTTACACATCAGGCGCAGCATATCTGCTCTCCCCGCCCAAGACCTGCACCCCTAGGTTTTTAATTTATATTTCCACACAAATTTGGGTGATACAATGAAAAAACGACTGCTGTTTTCAATTTCCGTGTTGGCTTCTTTTGTATTTGCTGCATCCCAGCAGGCAAGCATTAGCACCGCAATATGCGATCTCTACAATTCCATACAAACGCTTGTTCCAATTCTTTCCATGTTCGCACTTCTCGCTTCCCCTATCACCCTTCTGCTCGGAGCCGGAATTGCTTTTTACGCGCACAAGAAGCAAGAGGAGGAGGGAAAGGACATGAAAAAGATTTTTCTATTGGGAATTCTGATTGCAATAATAATGCCAGTAATCACTTTTGGCGGCATATTGCTTGTAATACTCGCCCCTGCTATTTTGGGTGCGATTTCCGGCGGCGATGTCTCTGCCTGCATCTGATAGCGATTAGAAAATAGGAAGCCCCCGGTGGGATTTCCAGCCCTTCTTTCTTGGTGAAGCTTCTTTGGCAACCCGAAAGAAGGTTCTTTGAACCCACGACCTATCGCTTGCTTGACCCTCTAAAAAGAGGGCAGGGTTGATAAGGGCGGGATTCTTCCTGCCCTTACTTACAAGGCGATCGCTCTGCCACTGAGCTACGGAGGCCTAATCTTTTTCTCAACTCTAATTATTCTCTCTAAAGGTTTAAATAAATTCACAAAATCATCTATTCATGAATACTGAAGAGCTTAAGTATACTATTGCTTCAACTCTTGATGAAAACAGGGAGATTGCGGTTTTCCTGTTTCTTGCCTTGCTATGCATGTTCACAGCCAATCTCTGGGTTTTGAAGCATCAGGCGGTTCCGGTTGATTCGCCTTCGGACGCATCTTTCTTTGTTTCCATGATTCCATCCGCTCCTTCACATGTCGATTACTATGTAATATTCCTACTCAAACTTTTCATCCAGTTCCTGATGCCAATACTGCTAATGCTTGCCGCAGTGTATTTGTACGCTATTTACAGGGGGGAGGAAAAAATACTCAAGGTGCTCCCAAAAAGCCTTAACCTTTCATCTGCAATTTTCGCATCCGGGCTTGCCATAAACATAATTCATTTCATATCCTTCGGCGCCTATTCCATTGCATCTGCGACAATAGTTCCCCTGCTTGCAATGGCATATCCGTCGATAAAAGCGATAGGCGCGGCAAAAAGGCAAGATACGAAATTCATACTTTTTGCAGTTTCCCTTTTCATTCTCACACTAATGCCTTTTTTCCTTTACATGTGGAGGCTCTATGTCGCCAAATCCAGCTACGAGGAGGTGCTTTCCTATCTTTGGCCTTGAATTTGATGAACGGAGGGCGGTTTCATTCATCGGCCTGGTGGTTGCATTCTACCTAGTTGAGCTTGCCCTTCTAGCGGCAGGGGGACAGGTTTTCAACACCCCTGCATTTGAAATTACTGCCGCACCCCCTTACAATTACCAGCTT
>CAYTXD010000217.1:0-2422 GCA_964441305.1 Microcaldota archaeon | reverse complement strand
AATAAGAAGGAAAAAAATAAAACAAACTACTTTATCCTGACTGCATACTTTCCCGGGACTTTTGCCCCCAGCCTTTTTCCCATTTCGCTCTTCTCCGGGTCAAAAACAATAATCTGCGAATTCCACCTTTCGCTCAAGTCCTCCGACTCGCAATTGGGGCATTTTCCCCCCTCCTCAATTATCAATCTGCAAACCCTGCATGCCTTCGCCATATCAAGCACCTACTTCTTATCTTTCTTCTCCTTCTTTGCTCCCTTTTCCTTTTTCTCCTCCTCTCCGCCTGAAGCTTTTTTCTTTTCCTCTGCTTCCACCCACTCGTATTTTCCAAGCCCCTCC
This sequence comes from Microcaldota archaeon, assembly GCA_964441305.1. GTDB lineage: Archaea > Micrarchaeota > Micrarchaeia > Anstonellales > CAYTXD01 > CAYTXD01. Next base: position 2,086 of record CAYTXD010000217.1, on the reverse strand, counting down.
GGCCTCATCGTGAGGCCGATTTTGGTTTCCGAAAGAGTTCCCTTCATGCTGACTGTTGAAATTTTTGCAAGAACCCTCTCGCCCTTCTTAAGGCTCTTTTTGCTCTCCTTTCCTGTAAATGCGGGTATTTTCTTGTTATAATTAAGAAAATCATTCGCAATCTGCGAAAGGTGCACAAGCCCCTCAATCGGTCCCAGCCCGAGGAAAGCCCCGAACTCAACAAGCTCCGAAACATCTGCCTCAAGCACCTCATTTACAACCGGCAAAAATGTAAGTGCCTCAAACTTTATCTGGTAGTATGCAGAACCATCCCCGGGTATAATGTACCCGTCACTTTCAACTATCGGATTCCAAACAGAAAGCACAATTCCGAGCTCCCTGTCAATCCTCCTTTCATATTTATCCCTGAGAATCTGCGTTATCGCATCCTCCAACCTCAACGAGAAGTATTCCGGAGAAACCCTCACCTTGTCCCTGATTTCGATTACATTATACATAGCGGCACCTAAGCATATAGATCATGCATTCCTTTTCTTTCGTTAAACATATTTATACCTTTCGCAAGCCCCTAAATTATATGGAGCGCATATTTCACGAACAGCAAAACGAAAAGTATGGCAACTGTGTTGAGTATTTTCACCATCGGGTTCAGCGATGGGCCGGCGGTATCCTTCAGCGGGTCCCCCACAGTATCGCCGACAACTGCGGCAGCATGCGCCTCAGTTCCCTTTCCTCCGTAATTGCCATCCTCGATATACTTTTTCGCATTATCAAACGCCCCGCCCGCATTGGACATGAAAACCGCAAGGAACTGCGCGGACACAAGCGCGCCCGCCAAAAACCCAACCACTGCGGCAGGCCCGAGCACAAACCCCACAACCAAAGTTGAGCCCACTGCAAGAAGCGCCGGCACCAAAAGCTCGTTTAGTGCGGCAGTTGTGCAAATGTCGACACATCTTGCATAATCCGGCTTCTCGGTACCCTTCATTATTCCCTTTATCTCCTTGAACTGCCTCCTCACCTCAAGAACTATTTGCGAAGATGCAACCCCCACTGCTTTCATGCTATACCCTGAGAAAATGAACGGAATCGCCCCACCGATAAACAGCCCTATAAGCACATCAGGGTTAAGTATATTCACAACCTGTATGCTTGCCTCATGCGCAAATGCAAGCAAAAGAACAAGAGCCGCAAGCCCTGCACTTGCAATCGCAAACCCCTTTGTCGCAGCTTTTGTGGTATTCCCGACAGCATCCAATTTATCCGTCACCTTCCTGATTTTTGCAGGCAGGTTGCTCATCTCTGCAATTCCCCCTGCATTGTCGCTGACAGGCCCGAAAGTGTCAACCGCAACAATTATCCCTGTAAGCGAAAGCATGCTCATTGCCGCAACAGCCACCCCGTAATTCCCTGCAAGGTAGTACGAAATCAAAATTCCCATCACAATTGTCACAACATACGGGGCGGTGCTCTCAAGCCCCACCGCAATTCCGGAAATCACATTTGTTCCGGCACCGCTTTTTGCAGCCTTTGCAATTGACTTAACAGGCGAGTGCCCGGTAGATGTATAGTAATCAGTCAAATAGACAATAACAAGGGCAGCAATTATCCCAACAACCGACGCATAGAAATACTGCAGGGGCGTGCTTGTCAAAATCATGTTGGCGGCAAGGTAGAATATCGCAATTGAAAGCACAGAAGTGACAACTATTCCCTTCACCAGTGCTTTCATCGGGTCTCCTCTCCCCTTCACTTTCACAAACAGGCTTCCTACTGCAGTGGCAAAAACCGCCCCGCCCGCAATAACCAATGGGAAGACCACTCCCTCCACCCCAAGAACAATATTCCCAAGTATCATTGCGGCAAGCAATGTAACCACATAGCTTTCAAACAGGTCCGCGCCCATTCCGGCGCAGTCCCCGACATTATCCCCTACATTATCCGCAATTACTGCCGGATTTCTTGGGTCATCCTCGGGAATTTTCGCTTCGATTTTTCCAACCAGGTCAGCGCCGACATCCGCCCCCTTCGTGTAAATTCCCCCTCCCACTCTTGCAAACATCGCAACCAGGCTTGCGCCAAAACC
>CAYTXD010000216.1:0-2436 GCA_964441305.1 Microcaldota archaeon | reverse complement strand
ACAACCCTAGGAAAGTTGCCCATACATCAAACTTAATTTTTTTGTATTTTTGCTTAGGGCCATATCGGTTTTTCGATTTTGGGAGTATGAAATAATCTCTTTTATCTCCGAACCAAATTCCAGTTTGAGGGATAAAGTTTTCTCCAATCCAATTCCTTGCTTCAAAAGTATTTAACGCTTTCTTGCGGCTTTTTCTTTTCTGAACAACCATACGATGGTTGGGAGTGACAAGCAGGTCTATTTCCCTGTGTTTGAAATTTATCATTTTTTTGTTATATTTTTTCCAGTAAGTAGATAAAGGCCTTTGAAACCTAATCCTTCTGAATGAGGGTTGAAAAGTAGCAACTTTCATATTTGTATCAACTTTTCCGAAAGTTTTCCAACCATCATCAGTTAACACTTCAGTATCCTCAGAATAACAGTTTGGTCCTGTGTCTCCTTCATAAGCTAATTTGAAGTCCTGCACTGCAGGCATTCCAATTACATTTTTTCCATCAACGAATGCCTGCAGAGTAAATTCCTCGCCAACAAGCTTTTCCTCAATTACAACTTCGCCCAGGTTGCCGATGTTTGAATTTATCACTTCCTTTGCATATTCTTTGGCTTCCTCTCCGCCCTTTAGCTGGTAGCCGGTTACTTTTACTCCTTTTCCGCCAGTTAGGCCCGCGGGCTTTACCGCGCATTCGCCCCCAAGAGAGTCAATGAAATCAGAAGCTTTTTGAGCATCTGAAAAAACGCCGAATCTTGGGCAGCCGGGAACCTCGCTTCCCTTCATCAGGTTTCGCGCAAATGACTTGTCCCATTCTATCCTTGAAGCTTCCTTTGTGGGGGATGCGGTTTTTATGCCCGCCCCAATAAGCGCATCGCTTACCCCTGCCTCAAGGCAGTTGTCGGGAGATGCGAATGCGAGCTCAATTTCATTTTGCTTTGCCCATTCCGCAATTTTCGGTCCGTTGTAGATGTCGCCGAGCTCATAAGCTCCCCCGGTTTTTTCGCATAACCTTGAGATGGATGGGTTTTTTGCGCTCATGTATGCAAACAATTTTGTGTTTTCATTTCTGCAGAGAGCATCAGCTATTATCGCCTCTCTCGCGCCGTTTCCAACAAGCAATACTGAAACCATCCAAGCACCTCCTTTTATTCAACTTTTGCGCCCAATGCGCCCTTTTCCTCAAGACGCTCGCTGACATCGCAAGGGTAATTGTCGGTAAGGCAGCCAACGCAAAGCCCTCCGTCAAGCCCTACGCTTTTCTTGAGCCCCTCAAGAGTCATGTAAGTCAGCGAGTCAACATCCAGGAATTTTGCAATTTCATCAACTGATTTGTTCGAAGCAATGAGTTCTTTGTAAGTCGGAAAGTCGACCCCCATCAGGCAGGGGGAAACAATCGGAGGGCAGGAGCTCAATAAGTGGACTTCCCTTGCGCCCGCCTTGCGCACAAGCTTCACCAGCTTCCTCATTGTTGTGCCGCGCACGATGCTGTCATCAATTAGTGCCACTTTCTTACCCTTAATCAAAGATGGGATTGGGTTGAGCTTCAAATTTACCATGTTTGCGCGCAATTTCTGTTCAGGCATTATGAACGTCCTGTGAACATAGCGGTTTTTAATGAGCGCCTCGATTAGGGAGACTCTCTTTTCGTAAACAAACCCCTGCGCGGCGCTTCTTCCTGAGTCGGGAATGGGAATAACCATGTCTATCTCCCTGTCAAAGAGGTTTGCGAGCTCCCTTCCAAGCTCAAAGCGCACATCACTAACAACCTTTCCCTCTATTACCGAGTCCGGCCTTGCGAAATAAACGAATTCAAACATGCACAGGGATTTGCATGCGCCGTCGCCTATTGTTTTTGAGTCAAGTTTTCCGTCCTTAATTATAACGATTTCCCCCGGCTTAATGTCCCTCATGAATCTTGCACCGATTATGTCAAGGGCGGCTGATTCGGATGCAATCGCGTAGCCGCTTTTTTCCCCAATGCAGAGGGGCTTGAAGCCATGAGGGTCGCGGATTGCAATCAGCTCTCCCCATTTGGTGAGTACAACAATCGAGTAGGAGCCGACAAGCTTTTCCATGAGATTTTCCGCTGCCTTGAAAATGTTGCTATTCTCAAGCTCCTTCTCAAGAAGGTAGGCAATTATCTCTGTGTCTGTGTCTGTCTGGAAGCTGTAACCTTCTTTTTCGATTTTTTTTCTTAGGGAAAAGTAGTTTACAATATTTCCATTATAAGCAAGCGTGAATGTCTTTTTGTTGGAATAAAACGGCTGGATGTTCTTGTAATCCGAGCTTCCCTTTGTTGAGTAGCGGACATGCCCTATTCCAACGTTGCCTTTCAGCTTTAAGAGGGAGCCGTTTTTGAATACCTCGGTTGCAAGGCCCATGCCCCTTTGAAGATGCAGGTCTTTCTCATGGTATGTTGCAATTCCTGCGGACTCCTGCCCTCT
>CAYTXD010000215.1:0-2440 GCA_964441305.1 Microcaldota archaeon | reverse complement strand
GAGATACTTGAAGATGAGGGAAAAGAGAAAGAAGCAACGGCGGGAGCGTGCAAGCGAAAGGAAAAGAGGGGGGAGAAAGGCAGAAAGCAGGATGCCAAAATTGCAAACCTTGAAAGGGAGAATGTTGAGCTCAGGAAGGCACTTGACATGGAGCAGGAGGACAGGGAAAGGATAAAAAGAGAGGTTAAATTGCTTAAAAACGGGGTTTTTGAGCGGCTGAGCAGGGACAAGGAGCTGAGAAAGCTTAAAGCCGAAATAAGGAGGCTAAAGGCAAAACTCAAGTCAATATTTACGAGGAAAAAAGGCAAAAAGAATAAACAGGGAAACGAGAAAAAAAGTAGGGTGGATTTAAAAAGATTGGGCAATAAAGAGATTAACTTGGAGGAGATTATCCAAGAGCACCGAGATAGGGAAGAATAATCCTGCTACAAACAAATACAACAATAGAGGTGTGGACATGGAAGAGGAAACAAAAACAGAAGAAATGCCAATGGAAACCCCTGCTACAGAGCAGACAGTGAATATGGGAAAAGACGAAAACTCCATATACGTAGGGAAAAAGGGAGTCATGGGTTATGTGCTTGCAGTGGTGACCCAGTTCAACAACGGAGTTTCCGAAGTTAGCATAAAGGCAAGGGGAAAGCTTATTTCAAGGGCAGTGGATGTTGCCGAAATAGTCAGAAACAGGTTCATGCCAGATGTTAATTTAAAGAGCATTGACATCAAAACAGAAGAGCTAACATCAGAAGACGGGTCAACTGCAAAAGTGTCCGCAATAGACATAACGCTTGCAAAGTAATCCCTTTTCTTTATTTTATTTTGGTGCCTGGTATCTCCTACCGCGAGGTGGTTCCATGAAAACTCCGGTATGTGAAAAATGTGCGAAAACAAAGGAATTATGCGATAATTGCAAGCAAAAGCTCGAGTCGGGAAAAATTTCCAACCTTGATGTTGAAATAAGCAACCTCCTTTACGATTTGGAAGGCGAATACACTATTTCGGATGTCAGTTTCGTTAAGGCGCTGGACTTGGAGAAAGTTGTCCTGGTTCTTACTGATACGGGTGCGGAGAAGCTGATTGGGGAACAGGGAAAAATAGTAAATGAAATTTCAAAGCGCCTTGGGAAGAAAGTGAGGATTGTCGAATATTCGGAAGATGGGAAAAAGACAATTTCGGAAATAATTGCTCCTGCGCGGGTGCTTGGGATTAACCAGGTTTACGCGCAAGAGGGGAACAAGTACAAAGTGCGCATCATGAGAAAGGATATTGCAAAAATGCCCACTGAAACCGCGGTGCTTGAGAATGCGCTTGAATCGCTGCTCGGGGAGCCGGTGAGCATCATTTTTGAGTGACTTACAAAAGCTTCTTCTTTTTCCAAAGCCGGTGCACCGAAAAGCCGATAACGAGGGCGAAAAGAAGGGAAAGCGCCACAGGCACAAAAAGCTCAATTGGCTCAACATAATCGCAATCCTGCATTTCAAGAGGAGGGAGAACCCTCTCTGTTCCCTTGCTTACCGAAGCATTTGCTTCATCCTCTGCTTCCGTTGCCTGCGTATCATTGCTCCCGTCTGACTTGTTTTCGGCATAAGTTGCAGCAACCATGGGCGTGCCGTCCGTGCCGCCTGCATCCTCCATTGCTTCAGGCGCGCCGTCTCCAGGCCCCCCATCATAAGTTTGCAGAATGTCCGAATCAAACCTTGGAGCTTCAGCCATTTCGTAGGCAGGCGCCCCCACACCCCCAAGCATCGAAAACATCCAGTAGAGCGAGAGTGTTAACCCGATGAATGCCGCGGCAAGTACCACAACTATTTTCTGGTATCCTGAGGAGGAGTTCACAAGCTTCTTTCCCTTCCTGGTAAGCTCATAGTATTTCCATTTCCTTCCCTCATCCTTAAGCGAAATAAGCTCGGAATCAAGCAGCTTTTCCAGGTGCTCCTTAGCATTCGCAAGCGAAATCCCCAGCTCCTTTGAAATCTCGCTTAGCGTATGCCTCCTTTTTTCCAACAGCTTGAGTATTTTCACCCTAGTATCGCTTGAAAGCGACTTGAATGTATCCCTATCCAGCACCAATGCCTCTTCAACCATGCAGGTATTTATTGCGCTGGTTAAATAAGCATTGCGCAAATGCTTCGGCATTTTCCAAAGTGTGCTGGATGCATTCTTTTTTTAATACTTTAGAAACTTAAACTGAAAGGGATTTTTATGATGAGAACTCACTATATACAAGAGGCAAAAAAGGAGCATGGAAAGCAAGTAACCATAGCGGGCTGGCTGCACGAGTCGCGCGACTTGGGGAAAGTAAAATTCATCATTCTCAGGGACAGGACGGGAAAGATGCAGGTTACTGCGAAAAAAGGAACGGTTTCTGATGATGTGCTTGCAGGAATGGACAATGTGAAAGAGACAGTGCTGAAAATAAACGGGGAAGTCAAGGAAATGA
>CAYTXD010000214.1:924-2446 GCA_964441305.1 Microcaldota archaeon | reverse complement strand
AAGAAAAAGGAAAGAGTTATTGGGGCCGATTACTAATAAAAGACAATAGAAAGGTATTTAAACATAGTTCACTAAATAGTGAATTGTTCACAAAATGGTAAACTTAAACTGGTGGAAAAATGGTAAAAATCGTAAGCAAGAAGACATACAAATTCGTAAAGTACATATTGTCTAAAGGGAGTTTTAGCCAGATTGAGGCATGTAACGCAACAGGCATATCCAAAGGTCTTGCAAGCAGAGTAACAAGGTGGCTATTGAAAAGGGGATATATCGCAAAAGGAGAGAAGGGATATGAACTTGTAATGCCTGCCGCATTACTAAACCTGTTTCCAGTATACCGAAGAATGGAAGAGCTCCGGATAATTGAGTACAAAATCAATATAGATAAGAAGGAACTGGCAGATATGTTGAAAAGGCATAATGCGGTGCTTTGCCTGACCTCTGCATCACAGTTCTTCGATGCATACCTCAGAGACCCTTCGTTTCATGCTTATTCTGAAAGCAAGGAGTTGATGGAAGAGCTGCGTGAATATCCATCAGGCCTCATGAGCATATCGCTTTACAAGGCAGACATACCCCTTGAAGGAGAAACCGAAAAGAAGCAGGGGTTTGTAATCACTGACCAGCTTAGAACAATAATAGACCTCCTTTGCAGTAACAAGGCATACGGCGCATTAGAGATGATAAAGAGAAGGTGGAAATGATGAAAGAGTTTTACGGGAAAGAAATAACCGATGCGAGCCTCCGGGAATTGGAAACATTCGCAAAATGGCTTAATGAAAAGAAGGGGAACCATCCGATTATAGTCGGGGGCTGGGCGTCGTATGCATATGTTGGGGGGTTTGGCTCAAAGGATATTGACGTGGTGTTTCCATCTGCGGCTTCAAAAGATACTGCGCTTGCAGAGTACATGCACTCGCATGGGTATAGGGAAAAAAGGCGCAGCCCATTTGCCTTTCAGAAAGAGTTTTACAAAGAGGAGATGGTGAGGGGAAAGCCGATTGAAATAATAATTGATGCAACTTCTACAGACCGGATTATAGAGGTTACGGGAACAAAGGCCCGTATCCCCTGGGCATGGGCGGGAAAATATATGGTTGGGCATAAATTCGGAAATTCTGAGGCGTATATACCTGAAATAGAGCTTTTGCTCACCTATAAAATCGGGGCAGTGGTCGGAAGGGCTTCAAAACTTAGCACGGCGGTTGATGAGGATGCGATGTACTACCAGTCGAAATTATGGAAAGACGTCTATGATGTGCTGACTCTTTTTGGAAAGGATGCCAATATAGAAAAGCTGGCGGCTTTTCTTGTTTCATGCGGACTTGGTGTGCATTTCGCCAGAGAAGCGCAGAGCATCATCAATAGATTTAGGGAAGATTCAGATATAGCGCCGCATTACAAAAGCTACGAAGAAAAGCTGAGCGGGCTTATTCCTCTCTTATGAGGGAAGTGCGCCTGCCTTTTTCCCTTCTTGCCATCCTGCAGATGGTTTTCCATCAACTTGCCGAAGCAGCTAATC
>CAYTXD010000214.1:0-914 GCA_964441305.1 Microcaldota archaeon | reverse complement strand
GATTTGTCAGCCGTTCATATTCCAATCTGTCTTTTTTGCTTCTTCTTCCATGTCTAACATCCGGTAGGCAACCGCGTGCTCACAATCATGGACGTGAGCGAGTACTGAGCCAAAAGAATGCTTTCCCTTTTTTTTGCTGCGTTATATATCTTTCAGTTCCATTCGTCAGAAAGATCATTTATGTCTGTTTTAGCATCGCCGATTCCGCTACTTATGTCTGCGATGTCGTTTGTAACAGAATTTTCTGTTTGGTTTATAGTTGAACCTGGGCATTCTTCCGGAGCTCCTACAACACTGCCATCAGGGCAGACATACTCTTTTGCAGGAGGCTCTATGCATCCAAAAACTAAAAACATGCCCAAAATCAAAATTGCGACAAAATACATTTTCATATTCTCACCTACGCTGAAATTATCTTTTCATATATGTCATCTATCAAACTCTCGATTTTTGACAGCTGGTAATTTACATTGCTTTTGAACGCGCATTCATCATTAGCACTGTCATACTCTGAAACCAAATTGATAGTTTCGTCTAACTCATCAATCGCATCAGAAAGGTCATCTCCGATATTTTCCCAATTTGATTGTTTGTCAGAATCCCCTTCAGACTCATAAAACGAGGCAATGTTTTCAGAAGCCTGCTTGTAATTTGTAAAGCTAATCTTCATGCTCTCAAGTTCAAGCTTGGTTGTAGCAACAAGCTCTGTAGAAACACCGCATGCCGAATCATCTTTTTCGCTGTTGCTGTTGTCAGGAGCCATGCTGATGCACACATTGCTTTCGCATACTTCATCGTCATCACAAGGCGGGTTGTTATGATAACATCCTTCTTTCAGTATGCAGTCCCCACTCCCATCTCCTGATGCATTTACTATAGTGCTATAAGGCGGGCATCCGCATTTTTGTGCCATT
>CAYTXD010000213.1:0-2447 GCA_964441305.1 Microcaldota archaeon | reverse complement strand
GGTCTGGCCGGAGCTTGGAAGCTCCACTATGTAATCAGTAAGCTTTAGCGCCTTGTCAACATTTCGCATAAGTACCGGAAGTATTGGCACCGCCCTTAATATAAAGTTTCCTCAAGCAAATTCCAATATGAAAAAGATATGCCCAAAATGCGGGATAACCAGCGAAAAGAGGAAATTCATCGGCCCGTTCTGCATCTCGTGCTACAAGGTTAGGCTGGAATCGCCGGAAAGGGTAGAGGTTGAGTACTGCCCGAGGTGCGGAAGGGTAAAGAGAAAGGGGGAGTGGGTGAAATACGGGGAATTTGATGTCGGGGAGCTTATTCTTGATAAAAGCGGTGGGGATATTGAGAATTTCAGCTATTCAAGGGAGGATGGGGAAGGAACATATCTGGTCAGGGTTGGAGATGCGCTTATTGAGGAGAAAAGGAAAATAAATGTGAAATGGGAGGGGAATTTGTGCAGGGACTGCTCCCGCAGGGCGGGGGGCTATTTCGAGGTGATACTGCAGCTCAGGGGTAGCGCGGGGAAGGTTTCAAAGTTGATGGAAAAGATTTATGGGGAAATTGAGAAGAGAACCCCTGTGAGCAAGGTTGTTGAGCAAAAGGAAGGGGTGGATTTTTATGTTGTTGACAAGAGCGTTGTCGACAGGGTGCTGAAAAACAACAATTTAAAGCCGGAAAAGACGCGCAAGCTTTTCAGCCAGAAAGACGGAAAGAGGATTTACAGGTTTACTTATTGCGTCAGGATTTAGTTTGGGCCTAAAACTACATTCTTCATGAATGCTTCCAGCGGCGGGCCCAGGTATTCCGGGATTTTTTCCTCCAAGCCTTCACACTTTTCAAGAATATTCCTGCTCCTTATTTTAACAACAATCCAGTCATCTGCTTCAGGATTTATAAAGAAACTGTCTGAAAGAACAATATCCGACAGTGTGATATTGAATTCTTCAAGATATGGCAATAGCAATCCCGGCAAATCTTCCCGGGATGAAAAGGTATTGGGTATCTGGAGTTTAACTGCGCCTTCAATTTCGTCCTTAGAAAGTGCTATCCCCTCATCTAAACTTCCCGTAAATACCGCCATCTGTTTTGAGCCGGCATCCGGAAGCACCTTAATAGATGTGGCATCAAGCTTTTTCCTGTCGCCTTCCTTGAATTTGACAAGCAACTTTGAATCCTGCTGCTCCTCGGGAGATTTCTTTTCGGTGTAAGAATAGATTAGGTTATCGAATTCAGGATGGATGGATATGAAAACATCCCTTACAGAGTTAATGGCTTTTTTGATATTTTCAAATGAATTTTGGTGAAGCTTTCTTGCCGCTATAATGTAATAGTGGTTTTTTATGATGCTGTTAACGCAAAACTCATAGTCGGATTCTTTATCTTTGGTATTGGGAAGGGTCCTCAAGTTAGAAAGAACGTCTGCTTTTTTGACGAATGTTGCCTTTATGTTCGGAAGGACTTGATTCGCATACATCTGGTTTCGCTTTTCAAACATCCGCTTATCCTCCTCTGCAACCAGATGATCAAAGGTAACTCTTTGCGACTCCACATTCTTTTTAGCTTCCAGTTCCCTGATTACCTCTCTCATGTTTTCCTTTAGCTTGCAACTGCCATAGTATGGCTTCTCCTCGGACTCCTCGTTATAGAAAACCCAGCCGCCTTTGACAAATTTTGGCTTGCTCAAAACGCCAACAAGCTGGGCGGAACTTACGCCCAATTCGGCTCCGAAAAGTATCGAAAAATCCTCCCTAAGTTTCTGGTATGAAAGCGACCTCTTGCTGTCTTCAAGGGTGTCGTGGTTCATTGCCGCAATGTACATGTCCATATTCTTGACTGGGTCGATTCCCATTTCAATCAAATTGAGAACGACATCAAGAGAATGGATGTAGGCCGCTTCTCCGCTCGTAATGCGTGGATCGGCATCATGAAGATGGTATCTTGCATACAAATAAGCTGTCAGCATGTTGTCCATGAACCCATGGAAAAAATTCTCTGATTCAATGCAGTTAAGAAGATGTTGGAATTTGCCCGTCATTTTTTCTGCTATCATGTTCATGTCTGACTCAATTTCATCCGAGTTATTTAAAGTCAGGGATTTGATAAAGGAATGCAGGGGCGGCTGAGTTATCTTCAGCCTTTGAAAAAGAGATGCAGGCTGCTGTATTTGGTCAAATCTTGAAAAGGAGCTAACAAATAGCTTATTAAAAAATTCTGCCTTGAATGGATTCTTGCTTCCATTAGAGGTTCCCTTTGGGGTGCCGTTTCCATTTTTTCCATTGCCGTTGAATGATAGTCCCAAGCTTAACACCATATTCCTTATTGTAGTGTTTTGATTTCGGTATAAATACATGAATTAACTCTTATTTAAACTTAATGGTTGCTTACTTTATGTGTGCTTCCTTAAAAATATGACACCTCGAGAATTATCATAACCTTTCATAACTA
>CAYTXD010000212.1:0-2456 GCA_964441305.1 Microcaldota archaeon | reverse complement strand
CAGCTTGCACGCTCACAGTTCCCCTTCTTGCGCTGCTCACTGCTTCAACATGACGCCCAAGTAAATCATCAAGCTTGCGCTACCCAAAAATAAAAAGAAAAAAGAAAGCACTAGTCAAGGTAGAAGCTTGCCTGGGGGACTTCCGCGGGAAGCCCCTTCCTCTCCCTTATCTCGCGCACAACTTTCATGACTACATCTTTTGGAACCGGCTCGTAGCCCGCGTACTCCTGGTACGGGATTGCCCTTCCCTGGGTTGCGCTTCTCAAGTCGTTTCCAAAGCCGAACATTTCAGCTACAGGCAGTTTCACAACAACGGTTGCCGACTCTCCCTCCTGCTGCATGTCAATCAGCTGGCCGCGCTTTCCCTGAATCATGGTGATTACGTTTCCGGAAAAGTCCTGCGGCACAAGAACTGTCACTTTCTGCTTTGGCTCAAGAATTGTCATGCCCGCAGTCATCATGCACGCATAAATCGGCCTTCTTACGGTTGGCAGCATCTGCGCTGGGCCTCGGTGGACATTGTCCTCGTGAAGTGATGCGTCAACTATCTTAATTTTCACTCCGTAGACCCTTTCACCTGAAAGAGGCCCCTTGTTCAGCGACTCCTCAAATCCCTGAAGCACGAGTTCCGCCACTTCATCAAGATACTGCACTCCGCGGGTTGCATTGATTAGGACGCTTTGATTGTATATGTGCATCACGCTTTTTGCCTCATCTCTTGGGAGGCCCGCATCAACCAATGGCTGGAGCATCTGCTTGCCTTTCGGCTTTCCCTCGCTTACATCGCCGTTCTGTATCGCCTTTACAACGCTTTCCTCCAGGGGCTCAACAGTGAACTTAATCTTGTTGTGCTTGTTCGGGGATTTGCCTTCAACCGGGCCTGCCCCTCCCTGGATTTTCTCCCTGTAAACAACAATTGGCGGGGAGGTGTCAATCGGTATTCCCCTTTCCTCCCTTATCTTGTATTCAATGATTTCCAGGTGGAGGTCTCCCATTCCCGAAATGAGGTGCTCCCCGGTATCCTGGTTGATTTCAACTTTCAGTGTGGGGTCCTCTTTTGAAAGCTCCCTTAAGGCAACAATGAGCTTTGCCAGGTCTTTGCTGTCTTTTGCCTCAATGCTTTTTGTTACAACCGGCTCCGCATAGTGCTTTATCTGCTCGAACGGGGTTTCCATTTTCCCGTCGCTCAAGGTTTCCCCTACATATACATCGCCAAGGCCGACAAGGCCGACAATGTTTCCTGCAGTAACCTTGTCAACCATAACCCTTTCCTGGCCCATGTAAATGGCGGCCTGCTGTACCTTTGACTCTTTCAGCTTTGCCGCAAGGTAGAGCATGTCTCCTTTCTCAACTTTTCCGGAAAACAATCTAACAACTGCAACCTCTCCCGCGTGGGGATCGTTTACAACTCCAAAGCATACTCCGATTGTTTTTGCATTTGAATCGCAGTTAATCATGCCCTTTCCTATATCGCTTTCAATATCTCCCTTCCAGAGCACAGGTATACGGTATGGCTGTGCATAGGCAGGGTTTGGAATGTGCTTTATGACCATTTCCAAAAGAACATCGTCAAGCGGTGATTTTTCCACAATTGCCTTGTGGTTTTCCGCCGCGCACATCTCGTAAATATCCTTGAAGGATATGTTGAACCTGTTCATTGAAGAGATGCTCACCGCCCATTTGTGGTAAGCGCTCCCGAATGCTATGTTTCCCTTCTTTACATCAATCAGCCATTCCACCTTCTTGTCTGCAGGGGCAAAGTCCTTTATGATTTTGTTGACTCCCGTGAGCACTTTCATGAACTTGTCCGTCATCCCCTTCTCTCCAAGCTGGAGCTCGTTTATGAGCCGGTCAACCTTGTTCACGAAAACCGTTGGTTTTGCCCTCTCTTTCAGCGCCTGCCTGAGAACCGTTTCGGTCTGGGGCATTATTCCCTCAACTGCGTCAATAACAAGAACTATTCCGTCTACTGCCCTCATTGCCCTGGTAACATGGCCTCCGAAGTCAACGTGGCCGGGGGTGTCAATCAGGTTTACCAAATAGTCGCTTCCCTCGAACTGGAAGCCGAGGGAGATGTTCGCGGACTTGATTGTGATTCCCCTGTCCTGCTCCTGCTCGTCAAAGTCCATCATCCTCTGCTGGCCTGCCAAGTCCTTGGAAATAAGGCCAGCGCGCGCGACAAGGGAATCGGTCATGGTAGTTTTTCCGTGGTCCACATGGGCAACAATCGCAACGTTTCTCACGTTTTCAAGGTTGCCCATCATTCTCATTACGTCTGCAACAACATATTCCTTCTTAGCCATATAGAATCACCTAATCATCATGTAACATTCACGCTAAGCAGCGTACTGGTTTATTGATGCAAATAAGGTTTATAATCGTTTCTGGGAAAATCGCAAAATGTCGTTCCTGATAATTCTGACACCCCGATAGAATCCAAAAGGGTTCCCGAACCA
>CAYTXD010000211.1:0-2490 GCA_964441305.1 Microcaldota archaeon | reverse complement strand
GAAAAGGCCGGAGTTGTTTTCTGATGGGAATGTTGATGCGTTGATTGGTGGGTTGAAGGATGAAGTGAGTGCTAAGGATTGTGTGTATGCTTTGGGGATGTTGGTTGGGGGAAAGCCTGAAGTGTTTAGGAGAGAGCATGTTTATGCTTTGATTGAAGGATTGGAGAATAAGGTTAGTATGGATTATTGTGCTGATGTTTTAGGGAAGTTGATGGAAAATAGACCAGAGTCAATACAGCTGGTTTCTTCTTCGGAAAAATTTAGCGGGATGATTGAAAATTCTGTGCCAATAGCAGAAAGTATCAAAACAACCCTTGAGAACTTGTATAAGTTAAAGCAGGAATTCAATATTGAATATTGGAGCCGCTATCCATTCGAAGTTTTGGCAAATATGATTCAAAGCAAGAGGGATTTCAACAAGCCCCTGGCAGTCATTTCATATCCTAAATCTGACTACAATGGTGCATTTTACAATAATGTTGCCAATATAAAAAAGCTGCATGATTCAGGTTATCAAGTGATAGTTTTTGAAAGCGGAAACGAAGAAGAATTCATGGATTATGCAAGAAAAATGAGAGACGAATGGGGCCAGGCCTCGTTGATGGTTCTTGGCGGGCATGGCAAACCGCACAGCATACGTCTTGGGATTGAAAGAGGCGAGTTTTATGATTTGGATATTACGGACAAAAAAATCCTGGAATCAATTAAATACCTCCTTGTAGATACTTCGCAAAGCCCGCAGATAATTCTTGAGTCCTGCTCTACTGGCAACAAGAAAACAACAGACAATATTGCCAAAACAGTATCCAGCATAAGCGGGGCGCAGGTTATCGCCCCTGATAGCCCTACGGTTATTTTGGACATTGAGATTACGCATAAACAAAAGGGAAAGCTGAGGATACCCCGCATCGAATCCATCAACTATTGGGGAGACGAAAAAGTAATGCAGGAATATAAGTAAAAGCCTTCAGCATGATGCTTGGCATTTTAGACAACTGCGATTAAACTCTGGATTTGCTTTCACTTCCCAAACTTTTTCCTAACCTGCTTTGCGGAAAGCGTGTTCAGCACATCCTTTTTTTCCGCCCATCCGCGCCGCGCGGTGCCAACGCCTATTTCCATGAAATCAAGGTGGCCCGGAGCATGCGCGTCTGTGTTTACCGCTATTTTCACCGCGCTTTCAATTGCCTCCCTTACTTTCACATCCGAAAGGTCTAGGCGCCTTTCATGGGAGTTTACTTCCAGTGCTGTGCCCGTGCTTTTTGCGGTTTCATAAATTTCCTCCCAGTCAAGCTCGTAGGGCTCGCGCTTTCCCATCAGCCTTCCCGTGGGATGGGCGATGATGTCCACAAGCCCGCTCTCCATTGCTGTGCATATCCTTTTTGTCATCTTCTTTTTGCTTAACTTGAATTTTGAGTGCACTGCACCAATCACAATGTCGAGCCGCTCAAGCACGGAATCGGAAAGGTCAAGGGAGCCGTCCTCCAGTATGTCCATTTCGGTTCCGCAAAATACCTTGATTCCATTTACTTTCAGCTTTTCAATTTCCTTTATCTGCTTTTTCACCCTTTCATCATCAAGCCCGTTGGCAACTGGAAGGTTTTTGGTGTGGTCAGTTATTGCCACCCATTCGTATCCCTTCTCCTTTGCAAAATTCGCCATTTCCGAAATGCTTGCATTCCCCTCGCTCCAGTTGGTATGCACATGGAAGTCGCCCTTAATATCCTTCAGCTTGACTAATTTGGGGAGGTTTCCTTTCTTTGCGGCTTCAACCTCCCCCCTGTCCTCCCGCAGTTCCGGGGGAGTATAGGCAAGCCCGAGCTTTTTGTAAACCTCTTTCTCCGTTTTTCCTGCTGCCCTCTTTTCCCCTTTCCTTTTGAACATGCCGTATTCATTAAGCTTGTATCCCTTTTCTATTGCAATTTTCCTTACTGCTATGTTGTGGGCTTTTGAGCCGGTGAAATACTGCAAAGCGCTGCCGAATGCCTTTTTCTCAACTACCCTCAAATCACAGTTTATCCCGCTCCTGAGCCGAACGGTGCTTTTGGTCTTTCCCTTTGCCACAATGTCGGCAACTGCCTCCAGGGACGTGAAGCTGTCCATAACTTTTTTCGGCTTGTTGGATGTGATTAGTATGTCAAGGTCGCCTACTGTTTCCTTCATCCGCCTCATCGAGCCTGCAATGCTAATCTTTCCAACCCCGTCAAGCTTCTTGAGCTTGCCAAGCAGCTCATCTGAAACAAGGTGGGCGCTCCAGATGGGCATCCTGCCCCCCGACTCTTCAACTATTGCTATTCCTTTCCTTATGTTGTCTGCGGTTTTTTTCCCGAACCCCCCAATGTCCTTTATCTTTCCCTTCTTCAGCGCCTTTTTCAAGCCGTCCATGTCCTCTATTTCAAGCTCGTCATAGAGCTTCTTCGCTTTCTTTTGGCCCATGCCGGGTATGGATGTGAGCGCATCAAAGTCAACTGGCATTTTCTTTTTCAGCTT
>CAYTXD010000210.1:0-2548 GCA_964441305.1 Microcaldota archaeon | reverse complement strand
GGACAGGGAGAGGGTGATTGAGCGCGTTCAGCCGGATGTTATAGTTTTCGGCTACGACCAGAAAGTGAATATTCCTGAAAGCAAGGAGTACAAAATCATCAAGCTTCAGGAGAGCTTCAAAAAAGATTCATTCAAAACCAAGAACATTATTCGGATGCTTGAGCTTTAGCCAATGGAAGAGTTCCCCAGACCGCGCAACCTCCATCCTCGCTACATAGCACTCCTACCTGTCCGCCATTCATCCTTATTATCCTGTCAAATATTGCCCCCCCGAAGCCCACATTCTCATCCACAAATGCGCCAACATCAGAAAACGGCATGAACATTTTTTTGGCATTCTCATCAGGGTCCGGAATCCCAGAACCTTCATCGACAATCGTTATCTGTACAAAATCTCCATCCACTTCCCCGTAAATTGTTATTTCTCCCTCGCCGTGCCTTATGCTATTTTCGATTATTTCCTTGAATCCATAAACAACTTGCTCGCGGTCTCCTACAACCTCCAAATTCGGAACATTGATGGTTATTTTTCTTTCTCCTCCTTCCATATCTTTAGCTGAAGAGTCAATCGCATGCATTATGTTGAATTTTTCATTTTCATACTCCATAGTTACGACTCTAATATAATCTGACAGCCTTTCAAGGAGTTTTTCCAGCTTAGAAATTCCCCCTAGAATGTATCCAGAATATTTCTTTATTTTTTCCGGGTTGTCAGTTTTTTCCATTCTTTTTGCAAAGCCGCCTACTGCAGTGAACAAGTTTCTCAGATTGTGCTCGACTCCCTCCTGAACGGAGACAACTCTCTTCGCCATATACCTTTCATTTTTGAGCGCAATTGCCAGCTCTCCCACTTTCTGCTGAAGCTGGTCATTGAGCATGTCCCTCTGCCTTTCAAGCAATTTCATTTCCATGTTCGGCGCAACTATGCGGGCAAGGTAAACTGCCCTATTTATTATACTCTGGGGAACTTTCTTTTCGCTCGCGAATGTGATCACCCCTAATGGGCCTCTTTCAGTTTTAAGAGGGATGTGCACGATTTCCATGTCTCTCCTCAGCTCCGATATTCCATTATCCCTCCCAGGGTCGTCTGGAGGGACTTCAATGCAGTTGCTTCCGGCATCCAGCTCCACGAATACCTTTTGCGGTTTTTCCGTTTCCCTTATTAATTTGAATTCTTCCACCAATTTTGCATCTTTCCCTTCGACGTCCACACATTTTAGCACGTTGCCGTTGTCCGTCAGTACGTATATATTCGCGCAGGAAATCTCCTCTTTTCCCGCAAAAAACTCAACAACTTTTCTTTCCATTATCTCAAGTGTTTTTGAGGTGATTATTGAGTTGATTGCCTCCTCGTCCCTAATTCTCTGCCTGTCTTCCTGCATTCTTTCCTCAAGTTTCATCGTGTTTATCTTATTGCCTATGTCATTTTCCAAATACCCTGCGATTACCCTCATGAGCTCCAAGTCCTTCTGCTCCAATTTTCTATCTGGCTCAAAAGCAACATCTCCTATAACTACGCCCAAAACTTCTCCTTGGAGTTTAATTGGAACTATCGCTATCGGCTCGCACCCTTCTTTTTTTGAATGCTCCCCCATTTCAAGTGTAAACTTAATTTTCGCAAACTCATTGTCCTCTTTTTCTGAAAAGCCGTCTACAATACGTGCCTTTCCGGTTTTGAATGCATATTCTATTGGGTTAATTATTGCAAGATTCTCATCTGCATCCCTGGAAGTCACTCCTATCCTGAGTCCGCGTATGAAATTGTTTAGGTCTGCATAATCCTTTTCAAGCATTATAAAATTCGCCTGGACCAGATTTTCGCAGTTCCATTCCCCTTCTATCTTTCCCCATATTTTTTTTGCCTGTTCCGAGGATGAAGGGCCGATTCCGATATTTCCTCTCAAGCTTACATTCTCTTTTAAGAAGAATATTGCCCTGTTCAGCCCTCCTTTAGAAAAAGTTATGCTGGTGAGAAACCTCATCATTATATTGTCAAGGGGCTGTTCTGAAACAGGGGAGTAATTGTAAACGGAATTTATTCTATCGGTTAACTCATTTCCTCCATGTCTAAATTTATTGTGTTGCAGCTGACCCATAAATCTCCCATATTTCTATATAAATAGACATTGCGCATTTATAAAATTGACATCACCCCTCCCAATACATCTTTATAAATATCATTTGAGTCCTCCCAGGCATGTACCCTGAAATAAGGATAGAGCTTTCGAAGATTCTTGCCAAAACAGCAAAAATAAATGAGGAAGCGGCATATTCCTCGCTTGAGCTTCCCCAGGGAAAGTTCGGGGATTTGGCATCAACTATCGCATTCTCAATTGCAAAGAAGAAGAAAGAAAACCCCGCAGAAATTGCAAAAGAAATAGCTGAAAATTTTCCTGAGCACAAATGGATTGAAAAAGTGGAAGCCGCAGGCCCGTATGTCAATTTCTTTTTTTCAAACAATACTTTCCAACTTGTAATTAAGCATGTTTACCATCCGCACGTATGTTACGGAAAGGCAAAAAAAACAAAGAAAAAGGCGCTTGTCGAG
>CAYTXD010000209.1:0-2626 GCA_964441305.1 Microcaldota archaeon | reverse complement strand
CAAGAAGCTCACAATACCCCGATTGGTAAGGTCGTTTGAAGTAGGGGACAAGGTACTCGTAGATTCGCAGGCGTCGCACAAGGGAATGCCCCACCCAAGATACAGGGGGAGGCATGGGAAAATAACCGATGTCCGCGGAAACGCATACGTGGTAAAAATAAAGGATGGCAGGGCGGAAAAGGAACTTATCGTTCCCGGAGTCCACCTTGAAAAGACGGAGGTCAGCTCATGATTGGAAAGAATGTTACCAACTCAAGGCCCGCAACACTTTCGGAAGTATACGAGATACTTGAAACCAGAAGAGGCGAGGGGGAGATGGGGTATGAGCAGCAGGCATGCTTAAATTACGTGAGGAAATTCAACAAGCTTGAAAAGGCGGATGCGGACGAGCTTTATTCCGAGCTCATGAAAGTTGACGAGATGAAGGAATCCACAGCAACAAAAATAGTTGACATCCTGCCTGAATTCGAATCACAGCTCAAAGTACTTCTCCAGAGGGAAAGGACTGAACTTTCGGAAAGCAATTTCAAGAGCGCAAGGGAGCTGGTACTAAAATTCAGGGAAAGAATGAAGGAGCCGGAGCCTGAAATCCAGATTGAGGGGGCTCCCAAGGAAGTTGAGGAAGCAATAGAGGAAAAGGCAAAGGAAGAAGAGGAGGAAAAAGTGGTCTCCAAGGAGGAAGTGAAAAACCTCAAGGAGAAAGCGGCTCCTGGAGAAGAGAAAGAGGAAAAGCAGGAAAAAGAGAAGGAAAAGGCAAAAAAAGCAAAGAAAGGGGAAAGCAAAGATGAAAGCAAAAAAGATAAAGAGTAATTGGTGTGAAAGATGTCCGAAATGGAAGAATATGGATGGGTTGTTGACTATTTGCCGGAAGGCAGAAGCGACGAGCGCGAGCGCGAGCCCCTTTCCCAGATTGTAGGAGAGAAATTTTTTACTCTACTTGAAATAATACCAAAAGAAGGAACCACTCTTTCAATTGAGCAGAGGATTTACATTGGAAAGGAGGATCGCGAGGAAGTGGATCACATCAAGAGAAGAATCTCCTATGATGAACTCACCAACTCTGCAAAAAACGAACTTCCCACAGTTCTCAAAAAGATTATTCACAGCAGGGAAGAGGATTTTGTAAGGTTTTTCAACAAATGCGGGCCAGTATCCATAAGGCTCCACCAGCTTGAGCTTCTTCCTGGTGTTGGGAAAAAGCATCTCAAGGAGATACTTGAACGAAGAGAGGAAAAGGAATTCCAGTCCTTTGAGGACATTAAGGAAAGGGTTACACTCCTTCCCGACCCTGTAAACATACTTGTTCTGAGAATAGAGGAGGAGGTTCAGGAAGCTTCCAAATACAACCTTTTCGTAAAACCTCCCTTCAAGAGAAGGCAATAGCGATGAGAAAAAAGAAAAATCTTGGGCAGCATTTTCTAAACAACCCCCATATTCTTGAATTTGAGGTTAATGAGGCAGGAGTTGAAGATGCCAGTGTACTTGAAATAGGCGCTGGCGACGGGCGGCTCACCGAAATAATCTCAGAAAAAGCTGAAAAAGTGACCGCAATTGAAAAAGACCCTGAACTTGCCGATTTTCTTAAGGAAAAATTCAATGGCACAAATGTTGAAATAATTGAATCCGATTTTCTGGAATTCCCGCCTGGAAAATTTGAAGTTATTATGGGGAACATACCCTACTACATTTCCTCCCCCATACTCTTCAAACTTAATGAATTTGAGTTCGACCGCGCGGTATTATGTGTTCAGAAGGAGTTTGCCGAGAGGATGGCTGCTTCCGCGGGGGAAAGGCACTATTCCAGGCTCACAGTAATGTCGAACATCTACTTTGAAATACATGTCCTGAAAATAGTTCCCGCCTCTCATTTCACTCCAAGGCCAAAAGTGGACTCTGCAATAGTTTTCCTGCGCAAAACAGGAAGAACTTGCGATGAATTCACTTCAGATTTCATAAACGCAATTTTCCAGCACAAGAAGAAAACACTCAAAAACTCCCTTTTATCCTCCTCTTCCTCCTTCGCCCTTGAAAAAACTGAAATGAGAAAAATTGCGCAAAATATTAAAAGCTCCGAAAAAAGAGTATTCAAACTGAATATTGGGGAAATACTCGAAATTTCAAAAGATTTCAGGAAGCTGGTGGAAAAATGAAGCTTTTCTTTGACTGGAAATGCCCGGACCGGAAGCATCTCGAGGAGCTCAGGCTGATGTCCATAACCCTTGTGACAATGATGTGCGCAACGATAATGGTATTCCTCCAGCTTTTTCCAATTTCCTTTGTTCTCTCAACTTTTGTTGCAATAACCCTTTTCGGGCTGGGCTCCTATGGCATTTCCCACAGCATGAAACAGACGAAATTCATGCTTCTCGCAAGCGTTGTGCTGATTGAAACAATAATGCTAAACATACTTGGGTTTTCATATGAATTCATTTACTGGGCCGCAATCTCATTTGCACTGCTTGACCTGCTGCTCGTCTGGTACCTCTTCTTAAGAAAATAAAAAAAGCACGGGCCCGGCAAGATATTCGGGTTTACGGTTCCTGGGAGATACCGTAGGAACCCCATCGCGTAACCGCTTGCGGTTTGCGGTCTTTTGCCCGAAGGGCAAAAAGGAGGAGGGTTCCTC
>CAYTXD010000208.1:0-2662 GCA_964441305.1 Microcaldota archaeon | reverse complement strand
CGGTTGTGGGGAACACAATCGAGATTTCAGCAGCCCAGCACAAAGTGAATGTGGATGAGCTTGAGAATGAGATGTGGGGATTCATTGAACAGGGCCTCCATATTGATGAGCTTGAGAGAACTTATGAACGGCTGAAAAAATCAGGCAAGGTTTTCTTCTCCTGCGACAACTGCGGGGAGGCGGTTTTTGACCGGCTTCTTCTTTCAGAAATAAAAAAGCATTCAAAAGAGCTTAGGATAGGAGTGGCAAGCGGCCCTATTGATGATGATGTTACTTTAAAGGAAGTTGAAAGAATCGGTTTAGGGGAGTTTGGGAAGATAGTTGAGAAAGGGTGGAGTTTTGGAATCCTGAAAGAGTGGGCTCCAAAGGAAACGTGGAAAGAGCTCAACGAGTCTGATTTGGTTTTTGCAAAGGGAATGGCTAATTACGAAACATTGACTGATTACCCGGAAATTGCGGAAAAGGCTGCATTCCTTTTTAAAGTGAAGTGCGGTACTGTTAGCAGCCGTGTCGGCGCTCCGGTCGGCTCCCACATCGCGAGGTATGGAACATGAAAATAATCAAGCTCTCTTCTTTGAAAGGAAAGGCCCGCGAAAAGCTCATGAACAGGGCGGAGTATGATGTAAAGCTTATTGCGCCCCAGGTTGAAAGAATAGTCAAGGATGTCCGGAAAAACGGGGACAAGGCAGTTTTGAAATATGAGAAGAAGTTCGGCGGGGGGGACTTGAAGGGAAAAATGAAGATTACTCGGGAGGAAGTTAAGAGCGCCTACCGGAAAATTGATGTCAAGCTTCTCGGTGCGATAGAGAGGGCATATAAGAATATCAGGAAATTCCACGAGGCGCAGATGCCAAAAGAAATCTTCATGGAAACGGAACCTGGGGTCGAGGTAGGGAGGAGAGTGATTCCTGTGGAGAGGGCAGGGCTTTATGTTCCTGGTGGAAAGGCGGTTTACCCTTCAGTAATGCTAATGCTCGGAGTTCCCGCCCAGGTTGCGGGTGTTGAGGAGATAGTTGCATGCACCCCTTCACACAATGGAAAACTGGATGTTGCGAGCATAGTGGCAGCAGATATGTGCGGGGTGAAGCATCTTTTCAAAATAGGCGGCGCGCACTCAATTTCTGCAATGGCCTATGGAACAAAGAGCGTTCCAAAGTGCGATGTTATAGCCGGGCCCGGGGGGCCCTATGTGTCAGCAGCGCAGAGGGAGGTTTCTGACGATGTGCGGCTTGATTTTCCGCCTGGCCCCAGCGAGGGAATGGTTCTTGCGGACAAAACTGCGAATGCTAAATTTGTTGCTGCGGATGTTTTGTCGGAAGCGGAGCACGGGCCGGATTCCGCAGGGATTTTGGTTACTGATTCGATGCAGCTTGCAAAAGATGTAAATGTGGAGTTTATGAAAATGGCGAGGAAATTGCCGGAACCGAGGAAGAGTTATGTCAAGGAGAATACAAAAAAGCGGTACAGCGCAATAATTGTCGCAAAGAACATGCAGGAGGCTGTTGATTTTGTGAATGAGTATTCGACCGAGCATTTGGTGATTTCAACAAAGAACCCCGATAGGGTAATGAAGAAGATTAAAAATGCCGGGACATTTTGCATTGGAAAATATTCCCCGATTACTGCGGGAAATTTCATGGCGGGCCCGAATGCAATCCTTCCAACTGGAAAGAAAGCAAGGATGTATTCGGGAGTCAGTGTTGACACATTTTTGAAAAAGCCGACTGTTGAAAAGATTACTAAAGAAGGGCTTGCGAGCATGGGGAGAGATATAATTCGGCTGTGCGAGTTTGAAGGGTTTCCGGCACACGGAAATTCAATTGCTGTGCGTGTTTAATAGGTGATCCATATGGCAAAAAAGCTTGGGATAAAGGTGAAGAAGGCAAGTACAAAGGGCGCAGAAATAGAGAGAAAAACTGCAGAGAGCACCATTAAAGTCAAAGTGGATTTTGGAAAAAGGAAAAAATACAAAATTGACACTTCGCTTGAATTCTTGAACCACATGATTGAGCACATTGCATGGAACTGCGGGTTCAATGTTGATGTAAGCTACAAGGCAAAGAGCTACAAATTGACGCATGTAATATGCGAGGATACTGGAATTGTTGTTGGAAGGGCATTGCGCGAAGTGCTCTTGAAAAGGATGGAAAAAGGGGTTAGCGGAAGGGGGAGCAATATTGATGATATTGAGTCGAAGGATGTTGGGATAATAGATGAGGCCGGCGCGCTTGTCGCGGTATCCTTTGAGGGGCGGCCCTCGTTTAACATGGTTAATTTGAACAGGGAGGTTCCAGCAGAGCAATTCGTATTCGGGAAAGTTGAGGACATGAATGCAGCTGACCTGGATGATTTTATTTCGGGCATGGCACTTGGCTTGATGGGAACCATCAACGTCTATTTCCTTTCAGGTGATGACCCGCACCACATGTGGGAGGCGGTTTTCCGGGGGATTGGAAGCGCTCTGAGAAAAGTTTTTGAGGAAAATGAGTACAGAAAGGGGACTATTGCTGGTGTGAAGGCTACTCTTGAGTAGAGCTGAAGCCCATCCTTTTTCTGCCTTCTTCTATTTTATAGTCATAGTATCTGGAGAAAACATCCAGGATAAAATGTGCTTCCTTAAAAATATGACACCTCGAGAATTATCATAACCTTTCATAACTAT
>CAYTXD010000207.1:0-2668 GCA_964441305.1 Microcaldota archaeon | reverse complement strand
CACCTTCGCCCTCCTGTACTCCAGCCCCTCGGAGACAAGAAGCTTGCTTGCCTTCCTCAACTCTATCGCTTCCCTCACTTCCGGCTCTCCGTAAGCGGCAAGCCCGTTCTTGACAATCTCTGACATGAAATGCTCAAAAAGAACCCGTTCCTTCACCGCCTCCTGCTCGGCAATTATATTCTCGCTTTTTGCAACTACTTCCCTTATCCCGTATTCATCCGTATAGCCGGTATCCACAACCCCAAGCACATTTATTTGGTAGTTGAACGGCTTGGCCTTCATGAAGTATTCCTTGGTAGGGCCCGGCCCCCCGACTATAACTCCGTTGATTCCTTCAAGGAAATACCTGTCCATTGCCTCCCCCACCCTTTTGTGGTATTTTTCAATGCTCTCATTAATCAATCTCTCATATCTGCGAGCACTTTGGCCGCCTTTGCGAATTTTCGAGTGGGCGGTGGAATTCAGCTTCTTAAGTATATGCACCTGGGTTCCCTTCAGCTTTGCAATAGTCGCCTCCCTTCCGTCAAGCACAACGATTCCGTAAGCATCCTTGGTTTCAATCATCTCATCCAGCGGCTCAACAAAAAATTTTGAATCGCACCTGTAAAGCTGCACCTGAAGGGGTTCGTGGGGAACAACCACAAACAGCTCTATTGTGGTTTTTGCCGGGTTATCCGAAATATTCCCGCAGAACAACGCAACCCCTTTTTTTGGCGCCTTCTTGTACATTTTAAGGTGGTTTATGAGCTTGTTCAATGCCTCGCTCACATTCTTCCTTGTGCTCTTGCTCTTGATGTTTGACGCCTGGCCAAGCTCATCCCTCAGCTTGTTGGTAATCTCATGTACTTGGTAATCTGGAGGTATGTACACTGAAATAAGCTCGGTTCCACTGCCCTTCTGCTCCTTTAGCACTCTCAGCTGCTTTTTCAGCTCATATTTCAATATTTTCTCTTCCTCATCCATTCCCATCACATTCTAGGCGACAATTTCCACTTCGCCGCTCTCATGGAAATACTTCGCTCCTATTATCTTTATTTCCCTTGCCTCGTGCATTCCCCTCAATATGGGGCTTCTGCTCTTCAGATGCTCGACCATAAGCACTATGTGCTCATTGCACGTTTCTTCAACAAGCTCGTCTTTTGTTGTGCATGTTCCGAGCTTTTTCGCCTTTTCAACAGACGGCTTTATTTCATTTGCAATTGCCGCGATGTTCGGGCCCTCGTCCGCCTCATTCACGGTTGCGGTTATCGCGCCGCAGTGCTCATGCCCCAAAACCAGGACGAGTTTCACCCCCGCGTGCTTCACTGCATACTCTATGCTTCCAAGTGCAACAGGAGTTAGTATGTTTCCGGCATTTCTTATTATGAACAGCTCCCCCAACCCCCCGTCGAATATGTGAGCCGTCTCTATCCTCGAGTCGGAGCATGAAAGTATCGCGGCAAAAGGGTTCTGCCCCTTCTTAAGCTCCATTCTCCTCTGCGCGCTCAAATCCGGCTTTGTCTTTCCATCTATGAACCTCCTGTTTCCCTCAAGCAGCTTCTGCAGCTCCTTTTCTCCGGGCATGTGCGTGCTTTCAGCGCCCTTTTTTCCGAAGTCCACTTTCTTGCTTTCAGCTTTTTTTCCGCTTTCCTTCTTTTCATTTTTAACATCTTCCATATTCGCTCACCCTAAAAACTTGCTTTTAAGCTATCTCCTTAAAAATATAAAAAGGGAACGTCAGGCAGCCGCGTGAAAGCCTGCAATTGCCCAATTCAACCCCCCTGTTTTCTGTCGTACAAAGCATAATTTCCAATCCTTTGCTTATGTGGCCTGCAACCATTCTGCAGTTTCAGGAATCTCTTTTGGAAACCCTCCTGTGTGTGGCGGCAGTTGCACAATGTGATTTACTCTCTTTGAATGCTCGAGCGCATGCTCCCGGTTCCTTAAACAAGGACTCCCCTAATCTCTGCAGTGGATATCCTGTTTTTTCTTCAAGCTTTTTTTCCACGCCTGCAAGCAACATACTCCCATCCCGTTTCATTATTTCCTGTTTCCTTCCATTAATCTCCCTAGCTCATTTTCACCTGCCAAGAAGCTCACCTCCCGTAAACATTGGCTGAAAAACAATTAAAAAACAGGCGGAAAGCTCAGCTTACCACCTTGATCTCAAGCTCAAACTTCTCCTGGTCAAAGATGTAAAGCGCAATTTCCACTCCGCTTTTCTTAACCGCTTCCATGAACTGCTTGTTTGAGAGCGCCTTTTCCGCCCATTCCTTTGCCTGCCCCTCACTGGAAGCAAGGAACGCAACCTGCTTGACGCCTGAAACATTCTTCTTTCCATCATGCTCCCCAAGGGCATACCCTGCGGAAAGCAGGTGGATATTCTCCGGCTCCTCCCCGGGAACAAGATTAACGACAAACGCGCTGTTCTTCTCCTGCTGCAAAAGCACTGTCGGGTCAAGAATGCCAGATTCCGCAAAGAAAATTGTTGTTGCATACTGGGTTGAGAAATCAGAAGGCGCAGGAGCCATTTCGGTTTCCCCAATTCCAACCCGGATTGCCAAATCGCTTGCAATGTTTTCCGGGCTGACCTGGTGTAGCTCAATTTTTTCCTTTTCAAAATCGCTGATGAAAGTGAAAATCTTCCTGCCCCCCACCCAGCTTTCTCCCCTGTGCCTGGAAAGCATAT
>CAYTXD010000206.1:0-2681 GCA_964441305.1 Microcaldota archaeon | reverse complement strand
CCAAAAGAGCAGCATCTGCAGTATAAAATAGGAAAAATACCACTCCCCAGGCAAATGCCCCATAGTAAAATGCATGCGAATATTCGAAAAAAATGACAACTGCAGCTAAAACAAGCAAAATAGCCATCGCATTTGGGATAAACAAGTCCATTTTGCTTTTATTTTTCAAAACTACTGGTTTTTTCATCTTCTTCCCAAGAATGTGCTTTCCATAAAAGTAACCGAATAATTTGATATCAGTAAAAACCGCATCAAGAAATATCATTGAAACCAAGGCAGTTATCGGAACTATCCACAGCCCTGCGGGGTTGTTTAGATGCAAATCCACAAACCACCCAATTGAAAATAGCGCAAAAGCTATCTTCTCTGCCACTTTGAATGTCCCGCGGTACATATATTCCAACTTCCATCTTGGGATGGGAGATTTAAATTCATTATCCAGATTAGTTAGCATAAGAAAAACGAGGGCAATCAAACTCCTTTTCCCATCAACGATAATGCTTCGCAGGCGATTTTGCTTCCCTTGCGGCAAAGGTATTCCGCATCCTTTTTCGTTTTTTTAGTGCCGGAATAAGCCATCCGCCCCTTCCACCTGATTCCTTTCATTGAAAAATTCTCCATCCTGTGAAACCTTACTGGGGCGGGATAATCCTTTGCTATTTTCTTAATCACTTTCGCCCTCCAATAGTTTCCTTCCGGAAGCTTTCTTTCCACCACCCTGCTCATTTTTTCATTTATTATGTCAAGCGGGACCGGGTTCCATATAACCCTTAGCAAATACAATGCGCTGCCCAGCCCAATGTAGCACCTGTCCGTTCCAAGGTATGCTTTTGCAGCTTCAAATGCCACTTTTAACGGGTCGGTTATAAACCATCCCTCCCTTTCCGATTCATATGGCGCGTAATATATCCCCTTGAACGGGGTCGGGAACAGCTTGAGCCGGGAATAAAGCTCTGCGGAATTTTCCAGGTCATCCGCACGATATATGCTTCCCGCCGATACTTTTTCACCCATGCACAACACCCCTCAACCTCTTCAGAAACTTTGCAACCTTCTCATACTCAACATCCTTTTTAAGGGAAGGATTAATCGCCTCCTCTATTTTTTCCCTGTTTTCGCAGAAAAGATTCAGGTTAAGCTCATAAGAAGAGATATTCTTTTTCAATATCTTTCTTGCTTTTTTAGCAGTTTCAATTACTGATTTGTATTCCTTTTCCATCTGATACAAGTCGTACGCATCCTTGGCCAGTCCGTTAACATGTTCTCTTGTAAAAAAGCAGATTATTTTATCTGCTGAAAATTCGTCGATGGAAAGAGTCCTCACAGTTTCCTGCCCGATTTTTCCTTCAACAATGCTTCCAATTTTCAATTCATATTTAACCACATCAACTTTTATGGAAACCTCATCCAGAGAAACAATGTCCCTGTGACGGTAATTCGTCTTCTCCACCCTGTACCCGTGCTTTCTGAGCAGCCCCTCTATTTCCGGCTTCCTGTTTTTTGCGGTGTAACCGAAATCAACATCCTCGGAAAACCTGTAGTCCATGTAGAAAGTATTGAGTGCCGTCCCGCCAATGAAAACAACATCCCCAATATTTTTGCAGACCAGCTTGGCGGTGTCTATTGCCAGCCTGTTCTTCATTTCCATCAGTTTCATGATATGTTTTAAGCACCCAAGCTTTTTAATCGTTTCTTCTGGTTGCTAGAAAATAGCATTCAGATAAAATGTGAAATTGCACTCAGATTCCCGCGAATGGTTGAACTGCGCGAGGACAAGTCGCCCGATGAAGCGACGACTGTTAAAGAAATTAAGAGGATGCACGAATTGCAGGGCAGCTAATTTAGTTCCGATTTTCGCAAAATCCGTTCTGAAAGACCTCACTCGTCAATCAACTCCTTGTGGTTCGACACCTATATTTCCACAACATGTTGTGTTTTTTGCGCGCGTATTTTCCTAATTTTACGACGGAGAACAGGGAATTTTCATTCGGAAGTGCTTTTTTACCGACGTAAAACGAAACATATATATACTCCTTTCCAACAACATCTTCCTGGCGATCAGTATGGATAGCTTGGTAAAAAACGTATTGAGCGAGCAAGAGCCTGCTCCGGAGAATTACGGCTCAGACCAGATAAAGATAGTGACAGTTGGCGCCGGTGGCGCAGGAAACAACACCATCAACAGGCTTATTAGGTCTGGTGTGAAGGGAACAGAGCTTGTGGCGGTTAACACCGACAGGCAGCACCTTAACATGATGCACGAAAAGTCAAGAAAAGTGCTCATTGGGAAGTCTCTCACAAAAGGACTTGGCGCAGGGGGGTATCCTGACACGGGGGCAAAAGCTGCCGAAGTAGACAGGGCTCTGCTTGAGAAAGAGCTTGAGGGGGCACACCTTGTATTTATCTGCGCAGGAATGGGCGGAGGCACAGGAACCGGTGCAGCACCCATAATTTCGGAAATCGCAAAAGAGCAGGGGGCAATCGTAATGGCCATGGTCACCTACCCGTTCTCTCTTGAGAGGGCAAGGAGAAACAAGGCAGACGAGGGAATCTCAAAGCTCAAGAAATCCTGCGACTCCGTGATTATCCTTGACAACAACAGGCTTGTAAAATTGGTACCGAACCTTCCAATGAACGAGGCGTTTGCAGTTGCAGATGAAATTCTCGCAAAGGCAATAGGC
>CAYTXD010000205.1:0-2684 GCA_964441305.1 Microcaldota archaeon | reverse complement strand
ACCCCCCGAAAATCGGGGGGTAATCTGCCTTAGTATTTATAAACTAAGGTAGGTCTGAAACTTACTCTACAGCTTCCTTAAGATTCTTGCCAGCCTTGAATGCTGGGTAATCTGTTGCAGGAATGTGCAGAGGAGCTCCAGTCTGGGGATTTCGCCCCATGCGGGCCTTTCGGTGTCGGACCTCAAAGGTTCCGAAGCCAGTAAGGGTTACTTTTTCACCCTTGGCCAGGCTCTCTTTAATAATGTCCAACGTTTCATCAACGGCCCTCTTTGCATCTGCCTTGGTGAAATCCAAGCGAGATGCTAATGCTTCTCTAACTTCTGTTTTTGTCACTAAATTTCACCCCCTTTCAAAACACGCGAATTAACGCGAACAAGTAATGTATAAATTCATTTAAAACGCGAATCTACGCAAATATTTTGTCCACTCTTTTAATGCTCTTTGCCAGGCCGCCATCACCGATCTCCACTAACACACTGTTGAATTTCGCTGGCCCTTTTTTAACCCACTCAAATCTTCTCCCGTACGGGTACTTATAGCGCTCAATAATAATCTCTTTCTTTACACCTAAAACTGAATCTCGGGGGCCGCACATTCCAATATCAGAAACATAAGCAGTGCCGCGGGGCAGTATCTGGGCATCTGCTGTGGGTATATGTGTATGGGTACCTACCACCGCACCAACTCTTCCGTCCAAATAAAAACCCATTGCCCTACGCTCAGATGTATTTTCGGAATGAAACTCAACTACCACAGTAGAAGCTCCATCCGCATTTTGAGCGAGGATCCTGTCCGCTGTCCTAAAAGGGCACAGAACATTTTCTTCCCCCACACTTAATCCAAGCAGATTTATTAATAAGATTTTTTGAGAGCCTAAATCCAAAACTTCAAAACCTTTTCCGGGTACATCTTCGGGATAATTCGCTGGTCTCAAGACAGGCAGGTCTTCAATATCATCTTTAAACTCCTCAATTGCAAAAATGTGATCTCCCGAAGTGCAATAATCCACGCCATAAGCAAGAATTTCTTCAACAGTAGAACGCGTTGCGCCCCGCCCTCCCGCCAAATTCTCTACATTACCCACCGCAAGGTCTACATTATCACTTTTACGTATTTTTGGCAAGGATTTCCTTATCATTTCGCGCCCTAGACGCGAAACTATGTCACCAATGAAAAGTATTTTCATAATCAGCTAACCGCGAGCCGCTCTCCGCCTTCCGCAAGAACTAAGATTTAAAACAATAGAAATGGCTCATTTGCTTTAAAAATTCCATTGTTCCATTGTTTCATTGCTCTATTGTCCAATTGGTTTCTCTTTTCCTGTCTTTTTAACAATTGAGCAATTGAGCAGTCGAACCATGGTCTTCTGTTTTCCAACAATTGAACAGTCGAGCAATCGAACAATGTAAAAGACACTACTTCGCTACCTCACTAGCTCTAGTTTCCCTAATCACATTAACCTTAACCGTTCCCGGGTAAGTTGCTTCTTTTTCGATCTTTTCTGCAATTTCATGCGCCAGAACCACGGCTTCATCATCGGAAATATTTTCTGGAGAAACCAGAACTCTCACCTCTCTACCAGCAGAAATTGCGTAAGCATCAGAAACGCCAGAAAATTCGTGAGCAATGCTTTCCAACTGCTCAATACGCTCAACATAGGAATCATAATCTTCCAGGCGAGCACCAGGGCGGGAACCTGAGATTGCGTCAGCAATATAAATCAAAGCCGCCTCTATGTTCTGAAATTGCTCATCCCTATGGTGCGCCATTGCAGTATGAATAAGCTCGTCATCAAACCCAAACTTCTTCAAAACTTTTTTCCCCAGCTCAACATGAGAGCCCTTACCTTCCTCAACCGTTTTTACCTTACCCACGTCATGCAACAATGCAGCTTTTGCTGCAAATTCTTCCCGTGCACCAACTTCTCTCGCTAAAGCACGCGCCAAATTAACAACTTCTAAAGTATGCTTTGCTTGGTTTTGGCCGTAGGAAGTCCTAAATTTCAACTTCCCTAGAATGGGCAGTACGCTAGGAGGCAAATCTGTAACTCCCGCCTGAAAGGCGGTGTCCTTTCCAATCTTGCGGAGTTCTTTTTCCAAATCCTTTTCAACACGAGAAACTACCTCCTCAATTCTAGACGGTTGAATCCTTCCGTCAGCAATCAGTTTTTCCAAAGAACGTTTGGCCACCAATCTACGAATGGGGTCAAATGAGGATATTCGAACCTCTTCCGGTGTCTCATCAACATCAAGATCAACGCCTGTTACTTTTTCAAAAGCGTTTATATTCCGACCTTCCTTGCCAATTATCCTCCCCTTCATAGCATCATTAGGCAGCTCAACTCGCGCAACAGTTGCTTCTGTAACATAATCTGTTGCCGCACTCTCCATGGCCGAAACCAAAATCTCTTTTGCCCTTTCCTCTGCTTCCACTTCCGCTTTCTCCACTGTTTCTTTCACCATCCGCGCTTTTTTTGCTGCCAAACTTGCCTCTAAAGACTCCAAAAGTTTCTCCTCTGCTTCTTTCTGAGTCAAAGAAGCGCGCTTTTCTAGCTCTTTCTCTAACTGAACTTTTTTCTGCTTTAACGTCCTTTTTAACTCCTCTACCTCTTCTAACCTTTCTTCCAAAGAGTCTTCTCGCACTTCCAACTTTTTTGCGCGTTTTTCTAACCGTTTTTCCTGCA
>CAYTXD010000204.1:1059-2686 GCA_964441305.1 Microcaldota archaeon | reverse complement strand
AACAAATGCAAGGGGGTGCATGGTCTGTGAAAGGGCAGTTATGTAATTGTTAAGTACTGTGAATACGGTCCCCCCTGCCGCAAGCGCGGGGATAAGGTGGCTTAGCCACGTCCAGCCGCTCCTGATGGAGTTGAATGATTCAAGAAGATTCTTTTTCTTTATTGCAGACTTTTCAATCTCTTCCTCCCTTTTTTCGGAAGACGCCCTCTTGCTTGCGATAAATTCGTTTGCAAGCTCGTTGTCTGCCTTGTTCTGGTGGGAATGCCTGTTTCTGACATGGCCGACATATGCTGCCGCCTTTTCGACAAAAATCATGACCGTGTCTGCGAAAATAGAGGAAATCGGGTCATTTGTTTCCACTTTTTTCTGGAATTCCTTCTTAAGCTCCTCTGCCCTTTCGCGTTTCAATTCGTTGTTGGAATATGTTTGCGAAATAATCGGAACCATTGCTGCAAATGCCTCTGGAATCGCGGGAATCTGCCTCTCGCTCTCCTTTATTGAAACCCCTTTTTCTTTCTCAATAAGAGCCCATGCCTCATCCCCTTTTTCGCTTCCAAAAATATCCTCAACCCTGTGCCTTTCCAGGGAGTGTATTGTCTGCATTATTGTGTCTGGCTCAAGCTTTAGCTTTTCAGCTATTTTCCTAAATGACTCTTCAGAAACTATTGCATTACGCGCCCCTTTTTTGATTAGGAGTACCTGGCTGTTTTCGGCCTGGCCTTTTGGCTGGGGTTTCTTCTGGGCCATGAATTCACCTGTAGTAAATTATGGAAAAACGAGAATATAAACCTATTGGTGGAAGTTATCTCGTCAAAAAGTAGACTACAACTATCACCATTGCGATGATTACGGATGCGAGTATGAGCTTTTCCAGCATAAGTTTCTTTTTAATGATTCTTTTTATAAACATTCTTATGAGGGAAGAGGGAAAAATTCTTGCAAAATTCTCGGAAGTGGTGCTTAAAAGCAAGGGGACAAGGAAGCAGCTCCAGCGCCGTCTTTCGCATACCCTGAATGATGCCCTTTCGGGCCTTTCCCCTTCAAACATCAAGCTTTTGGGAGGGATGTTTCTAATCTCCATTCCCGAAGAAAATGTTGAAGAGGCATGCGGAAGGATTTCGCGGGTGTTTGCAATCCACTCGGTTCTCCCTTCCATTGAAGCGGATTCCGAAATGCCTGAGATTTCAAAAGCTGCTGCGCAGCATGCCGAAAATTTCAAAAGGGGGAGCTCATTTGCGCTAAGGGTGAGCAGGGTTGGAAAGCATGAATTCAGGAGCTATGATGTGGCAAAAGAGGTAGGGGAGTTTTTGAGAGTCAAGTATGGGCTAAAAGTCGACCTGGGGAATCCGGAACATGAAATATATGTCCTGGTTAGGGACAAAAAAACTTACGTTTGCGGAAACGTAATGCCCGGCCCGTCAGGCCTTCCGCTTGGTTCGCAGAAAAGGTTTGCAGTTATTGCAAACGAAAAAGAGGATTTGCTTGCAGGATGGATGCTGATGAGAAGGGGCGCGCCGGTTACACTGCTTTTTACCAAGCGCGGCGAGGCTGAAAAAGAAGCAGGGAATCTCGAGAAGTGGCATCATGGGGCGAAGATGGGGAGGGAAAACCTGGAGGCAGAGAACTT
>CAYTXD010000204.1:0-1049 GCA_964441305.1 Microcaldota archaeon | reverse complement strand
GAAAAGGCACCCGGGCGGAGTTGCGGGAGTAGCTATTGGCTCATCCGAAATAGCAAGCGCTTTAAAATTCAGGGACGCATATCTTCCCCTGATTGGCTTTAGCAAAAGTGAAATTGCAGAAAAATGCGCGCAGATACTGAAGTGATAAAATGAAAATAGGGATTGTTGCAGATACCCATTTCGGCTATAGGAGGTTTGAGGGGGACTCATTTGTTCAGGGCGAGCGGGCGCTGGAGGATGCGGTGGAAAAATCGGACTTTCTTGTTTTGGCAGGAGATATTTTTGATGCCAGGGTGCCTAAGCCGGAAACACTTGCTCGCGTTTTTGAAATTTTCAGAAAAATTGACGGAAAGAAGAAAATTTTTGCCATTCATGGAACTCATGAAAGAAGGAGCAGGGAAATGGTCAATCCCATCCAAATGCTGGAAAGGCTTGGGTATATAGAGAACGTGCACAACAAAACCGGGATTTTTGAAAAGGATGGCAAGAAGGTTGCCGTTCAGGGACTTGGAGGGGTGCCGGACGAATACGTGGGGAGCGCATTTGAGAAAATAGACCCCAGGCCGGTGGAGGGCGCTTTCAATATTTTTGTTCTTCACCAGTCCATTTCGGAGTTTCTGTATACTGGCGAAAAAATCATTGGAATGGAAGATTTGCCAGAAGGGTTTGACCTTTACATATGCGGGCACATGCACAAGTATTCAGAGGGGATGGGCGGAAAGCTGATAATCCCCGGAAGCACGGTTCTCACCCAGCTCAGGGAGGAGGAGCAGGGGGAAAAGGGATATGTTGTTTATGATACTGAAAAGAGGGAGTCGGAATTCGTGCCAATAGAAACAAGGAAATTTGTCTTCAGGGAGATTGAGTTTGAGAAAGCAGGAATTCCGGAAATTGAAAAAAAAGTGCTTGAGGAAATCCGAAACATAAGGGAGGAGAATGGAAACAGCCCGATAATCAGAATCATTATGCGCGGAACACTCGCAAAGGGGATATTGCCCTCGGATGTGAGAATACCCAAATTCGAAAATGATTATGTTTTCATTGACAGC
>CAYTXD010000203.1:0-2690 GCA_964441305.1 Microcaldota archaeon | reverse complement strand
CGAACGTCGAAACGAATGCGCGTATTTCGGTAGAAAAAATATCGAAAGGCCTCGCTTGTTGCCGTGCCCACGCTTCCGGCCATTGGCACAACTCCAGGGTAATGGTAGATATGCTGGCCTCCCCTTACCTGCACCGCGTTTTCGGGCGCGCCCTGCAAGGCTGAAAGCACCTGCCCGCTCAGGACTATTAGGGATTCGGGCTCGTTTGCATCATCTGGAACAACTACTTTGAAGCGCGTGCCCTTAATCAGATGATAGCCAAGGGCGCCGAGGAGTGTGAAATCATGCTTTACGTCAACTTCTATTGCGCCCTTCATAAGGCGTATTGCCTTTTCGTAAATCCTTATTCTTGCAGGTGCTTTTATGATTACTAATGTTCCGTCACTGTAGGAGAGTGTTGCGCTGCCGTCCCCGGTAATTTCGAACTCATCGCCAGACATTGCCTCATATGAATAAGTTCCCTCAGTCCAGTCGCCCCCGATTAACTCTCCGTTCCTCCATAAATTCACGGAATTCTTGCTGAAGAAAACATTCATGAGTTTAGGCGATGGGTAAATAGTCACAGTGTCCGAGCCGAGCCTTCTTCTTGCAGAGTCGTATGCGGTAACCGTAATCTGCACCTGCCTGTTTCCTCCCTGAACACGCATGGTATGTGAGAACTGGCGCGTTGATGAATCGAATGAAATTTGTGCAGGTGTGAGCAGTGTTGAACTTGCGGTCACGCGCGAAACGGTGTGCTCAGGAGAGGAGGAAACAGTTCCGCGTATTTCAACATCAACATACCCTCCCTCGCCTGTGTCAAACCTCTGGCTGGTTGCAGGGGCAGTTATATCTACATTAAGAGGGTCCGAATCATCGCAGTTTGTGCCTGCAGAATTGCACTTCCATTTGCACTGCCCGCGAACATACCCGCAAACATAGCCTTCCGAAGTATCATTGCTCTCAATGCACCTTCCGTCATAGTAAAATATGGGAAGAAAATCCTCTTCCTTGCAAACGGACGGGCACTGGACATTTGCGCAAACCCCCTGGGGCGGCTCTGGCTCCTCGTATTCGGCAGGAGGCGGACCGTCAGAAAATGGGGAAGGTCCATAGTCAGGCCCTTCGCAGGTATTCATGCATGTTGCCATGCACTGGTTGATTGATGCCTTGTTGTAGTTTGTAGAGTAAGTATAGCCAATGCATGCAATGTCCTCTCCTCCGCGTATGCTTCCCAAATACATTACCATGCAATTTGGCATGGCATCGCATTCATCTGTTTTTCCCCTCTGCAGTTCCATCAATGCACCGCCGTGCTTTCCGCAGCAGTCCTGCATGCAGTAGCTGAAGCACTGGGAGAATATTGGCGAAGAAATAAGAATAAGGAAAAGAAAGCCGAGAAGTATTTTTGCGTATTTCATTTTGCCACCTATTCAAGCTTGAGAATGTCGCGCATCTCGAATATCTTTCCCGGCTTGCGGTTTTCCTTAAGCCAAACTGCTGCTTCAATTGCCCCTTTTGCAAAGTCCGCGCGGGTATACATTAAAGTTTCTATCACAAGCCTTCCGTGCTTGCCAACTATTCTTACTTCATGCTGGCCTGGAGAGCCGCCAAGCCTCATAACGCCCATGTCTAGCTCGCCCTTTTGCTTTTCACGCTTTTCCTCTTTCCAGTAGTTTTCCCTGCTTGGGCCGTCGCCCTCAATTACTGAGCGGGCAAGAGCTTTTGCTGTTCCGCTCGGGGAGTCCTTCTTTCCTGTGTGGTGCTCTTCAATTATGCCAAAGTCGTAGCCGAGTGGCGCAAGAATTTGCGCCGCCCTTTTTGCAAGAAACATCTGGGTGTTTACCAACGGGGAGAAATTTGGCGCAATTACTGCGCTCACCCCTGCATCGTAAATTGCAGTTTCAATCTCCTTTAGCTGCTCATTGGAAAGTCCGGTTGTTCCAATAACAATGTCCTTCCCTGCATTTGCAATTTTCTTTACATTTTCTGCTTCCGCATCCGCATGCGTGAAGTTAATTGTAACTTCCGCATCCTTTACTGCCTCATCCATTTTTTCAGAGGGAAAAACTGCAGTGCCGCATAAGTCGCACGCCTCCTTGTCCACACCGGAAACAAATTGAACTTCATCCTTGTAATTTGTCATGGCCTCATATAGTATTGCCTGGCCCATTCTTCCCATTGCTCCTACCATGCATATCTTAAGCATAA
Organism: Microcaldota archaeon; assembly: GCA_964441305.1. GTDB lineage: Archaea > Micrarchaeota > Micrarchaeia > Anstonellales > CAYTXD01 > CAYTXD01. The sequence continues at coordinate 500 of CAYTXD010000203.1, read as the reverse complement.
ATTCACCCTCACCCCTTTCTCTGCGAATGTTTAAAATAATGTTATTCGCATTTACATTTGATTTTATGGAAGGGATAATGATTGGGCTTGAGATCCATATGCAGCTGAATACAAAAGCGAAGCTTTTCTGCACGTGCAGTGCAAACTACAGGGATGCAGAGCCAAACACCCAAATCTGCGAGATATGCACATGCCAGCCGGGCTCAAAGCCGATGGCGGTGAATGAAGCGGCATTTGACAATTTGTTAAAACTTGCACTGGCAATGGAGTGTGAAATGGAAAAGGAGGATGTTGTAATCAACAGAAAGCATTACTTCTATCCTGACTTGCCAAGCAACTACCAAAGGACGAGCAGTCCGCTTGCATCGAAGGGGAAGCTTGGGAATATTGGCATTACTGAACTGCATATTGAGGAGGACCCGGGCAGGTATGAGCTGAGGAAGGGTCTTTGACCGGCACTCCGCCATGCTTGCGGATCTGGCCCGGAACGATGCGCGTGC
>CAYTXD010000202.1:0-2707 GCA_964441305.1 Microcaldota archaeon | reverse complement strand
AATTATTCCTTAAGCAGAGCGCGCTTATTGTTGAGGATGCCCACCGCACCGCGGAGGAGCAGATGGCGCTTGCCGATTTGCTTATGAGCTATTACAAGAGGGCGAGGGATGCGCTGGAAACAATGCCCCTTGAAAAAGTGTATAATGACCAAATAATCTCGCGGCTAATGGGAACCAAGCACATCCCCACAAAAGAGTACAAAAAATACATGGAGCGGCTTGACCGCGAGCTGGTATTTTCGGAGGAGGAACATGAGCAGTAAGCCAACCGGAAAAAAGAAGGGCCGCGAAGGAATGGCGAAAGTAAAAGGGGACATTGGGAAAAAGGTTGAGTATTTCTGCGTTGACGAGATACGCGGGCCCATAGTGATTGCAAAAGGCGACTTCTGCCCAATGTACGGTGAAATTGTCGAGTTGGTGCTCCAAAACACCGAAAGGACAGTCCGGGGCCAGGTAATCGAGGTTTCGGAGGAAAACATCCTGGTCCAGACATTCAAGGGAATGAGGGGAGTTGGAAGAAAGGACATTTCAGTGCGCTTTACCTGCGAGCTTCTAAAAACACCTGTTTCCGAGAAGATTGTGGGGAGAATACTTGACGGGAAGGGCAGCCCTATTGACGGCGGTCTTCAGATAACTGGAGAAAGGCGAAATGTCCAGGGCCTGCCAATAAGGCCTTTGAAAAGGACCCACCCTTACGGGGTTATTGAAACAGGCGTAAGCTCAATAGACCTGCTCGACACGTTTATCAAGGGCCAGAAGCTCCCCATATTCTCTGCATCTGGCCTGTCCCACCTTAAGCTTGTCGGCCAGGTGGTTGAGAACGCAAGGCTCCATTCAGGCGAAGAGCTGACAGTGATTTTCGGCGGGCTAGGGCTCACTTTTGACGAGTACTCATACATAATGAATTTGGTGAAGGAAACAGGGATACTCGGAAGATGCGCATTCTTCCTGAACAAGGCAAACGACCCGGTTGTTGAAAGAATAATCCTTCCCCGGATAGCCCTCACTGTTGCCGAGCATCTTGCATTCGACCTTGAGAAAAACGTTCTGGTAATGCTATATGACCTTTCCAATTATGCTGATGCGCTGCGCGAAATCAGCTCACTGAGGGGCGAGCTTCCCGGCAGGATGAGCTACCCGCCCTACCTCTATACCGACCTTGCGAGCATACTTGAGCGCTCCGGGCTTCTCGAGGGAAAGCACGGCTCCCTGACGCAGATGCCCATTCTCACGATGCCGAACAATGACATAACCCACCCGATTCCCGACCTGACCGGCTATATTACCGAAGGGCAGATACTCCTTTCAAGGGAGCTTGAAAAAGAGGGAATCTATCCCCCAATAGACATAATCCCCTCGCTTTCAAGGATGATGAACAAGGGCACAACCGGAATCACGCGGGAAGACCATCTTTTCTTAAGCAACCTGCTCTATTCCGCATATTCCAAATATTTGAAGGCAAAGAAGCTGAGATTGATTTCAGGCGAAAAATCCCTCTCGGGGGACGACCGGAAGTACCTTGAGTTCGGCGGGAGATTTGAGAGGAAATTCATTAACCAGAGGCAGAGGTGAAGCTTCCGGGACTCCCTGGAAATTGCATGGGAAACGGTTTCACTTCTCCCCGAATTCGAGAAGGCGAAAATACCCGAGAAATTCAGGAAATACCTGGGTGAGAAAGAATGAATTGGGAGGGAAGTGCAGGGCAGGGAAACAGGCATAGCGAGTGCAGGGTGAAGCCATGGGCACGATATTTGTAAGGCCAAGCAGGGATGAGCTCCGGAAGGTTGACGAGAGCATCAACATGATGGAGCAGTTCATAGAGATACTTGATGAGCGCTCCAAGGGCTTAAGTTCAGAGAGGAACCGCTTACAAAAGATAATTTCAGACAAGGAGTATGCAGTATTGAGGAAAAAGCTGGACCTTTCAACAAAGCTGGACAGGGTTTACAAAAGGTACGGGCTCCGAGAGCTTCGCAGGCTAAGCATGACCTCCGATGATAATTTGAGAATATTTCTCAGGGAGGATTCCATACTTGGAGTGCCATACTCATTTCCAACAGTTGCGGGCGCAGGCCCCTCTTACATGACTTCGGAGGGAAGCTTCCTTCTTGACAGCACGTGCTCAGACATCTCTTCCTGGCTTGAGAGCATTGCGGACCTTTCAAGGTACAAGGAAGCGGAAAAGACCCTCTCCTCTGAGCTTAAAATGGTGAGGAGAAAGCTGAATGTGCTTCGCAACCTGGTGCTAAAGAACGAATATGAAAAAAAGAAAAAGATAAAGCACATACTTGAGGAAAAGGAGCGCTCCGCGTGGGTTCTGAAAAAGCTTGTAGTGGAGCAGCTAAAAGGGGAGCAGTGACCAAAACGCTTTAATACCTAAAGCCCGAACCCTTTGTGTGGTATTATGGTTGATGTCAACATTCTAGTTTCCGAGCTTTCAAAATACGCTTCCTACTCTCTAGGCCTGAACACATTGGGAGATTACTTTTTGGCAATGGGAGTTTTTGTACTGCTGTCTGCATTTTTCAAATTTTTCAAGGATTTTCTGGTAAGGAGGGTTGCGCACTACATCGCAAAAAGGAAGACAGAGACAAAATATGACGATTTTGTCGTGGAATCAGTTGACATGATTCCATGGACTTTCTACACCTTGCTTGCGCTATACGTCTCCCTGCAGTTCCTGGCATTGCCTGGCGTGATACCTCTT
>CAYTXD010000201.1:0-2725 GCA_964441305.1 Microcaldota archaeon | reverse complement strand
ACTGCCCACCTTCGCCAACCCTCCTTCGTGCGAGGCTATGGAGGGCGAGGGGCTTCGGTGGGTCTTCGACCCATGAATAAAAAAGAGCTCGAAAAAATAGGAAGGTTAAATCCGCAGGTTCTAATTGCAGGGGGAGCTAGTTATTTGGGAACTAAGCTTTCCGAACTCCTTTTAGATAATGGTTTTAAAGTTTGGGTTTTGGATGACTTTTCCTCGGGAAAAAGTGAACAATTTAAAGACCTCTGTTCAAATAAAAAATTCCATTTTTGGACTGCTGATATAAATAAAGAATTCCCCAAAGAGGTGCAGGAGGGTTCCTTGGATTTTGTTTTTCACATGGCGCGGTTGGAATTAAGAAGCAAAGATAAGTCACAGCCTCTTTCTACATTGATTACTAATGCTACTGGAACCAAAAATCTTTTGGATTTAGCCAAAGAAAAAAAGGCCCGATTCCTTTTGGCCAGTTCTGTTGGAGTGGCAAATATTTCCGGGGAAGAAGGAAACGTGAGCCCTGTTTTGGAAGCAAAGCGTTTTGCAGAGGCTTTGGTTTCCGAGTACCGCGAGGAATTTAATTTGAATGCGCGTGTCGCTAGGATGGGAGAAGTTTACGGACCTTCTATGGATTTAGAATCCTCTGGTGCTCTAGGGCGCCTTTTGAGAGAGCTTTTAGCGGGAGAAGAGCTGACAGTTTACGGGGAAGGTTTGCAGAAAGAGTATTATGTTTATATTGATGACGCTGTTGCTGGTTTGTGTGCGAGTATATTTTCTGCGGGAGAAAGTAAGAAATGGCGGTATGTTGTAGCACCTGAGGAACCCATAACAACTTTGGAGCTTTCTTATAAAGTGCGGGATGCTTCGGCTGTCCGAACAAAAATTAAGTTCACGTCTGCTCCGCAAACTTACCAAGTGCCTGTCAAGGTACTGGAATTGCAAGGGGATTATCCGCCGGGATGGGAACCGCAGAAGGATTTGCAGGAAGGCGTTGAAGAAACTGTGAGTGCTTTTCGGCAGAAGAAGGCCTACCAGGATTTAGAGGATGTGAAAAGTACTGTAGCTTCAAAAAAGAAACGTGAGGAGGCTTCGCGGAAAAAGTCTGCTAAAAAAATAAAGAAAGAAAAGAAAGAAGAAAAACCTGCGAAAGAAAAGCAGGCTTCTCAGCGTGCAGGTTCTGGTGTGCGCAGTATAGCTGCGGGGGCAGTAAGCGGAGCCCAAGATTTTTTTACGGAAATAAGGTGGGGGTTTTTAGGTCTTTTAGCTCTTTTATTTTTGGTTTTTGCTATACCTTTAGGGCAGTATTGGTTGTTCCGCAGTCGGGCAGCGACAAAGTTTTTTGAGGCGGAGGAAGCCTTTACGCAAGTGGAATTGGAGGAAGCAGTGCAAAGTGCGGAACAGTCAAGAAAAAGTACGCAAACATCCCAAAACGGTATCCAAGGAATAAAGTGGGTCTATAATTTAGTGGGGGCAAAAGATGTAGGGCAGCGTAAATTTCAAGAGCTTCGAACTGTAAGATATCTCTCGCAATATCTTTTTTACTCCGCCACAGCATTTTCCCCTTTGGAAGCAGTTTTGCAGGCGCAGACGGAAACGATCTCAGGCGCTAATTATTATAATGCCCGTGCTGATGTTGCAAGGGCAAGGCAGATGCTTTTGATGGCAGAAGCGGAGCTGTCCTCGGCTGAGTTAAATTTGGGCCGGGCAGAGCCTGCCCAAGGTTGGGATAAGTATATTGAAACCGCGAAGGAACGCTTAGATTTTCTGGAAAATTTTGTGCGTGCACCTTCTGCTACATCTTCTGCTGCCCTCCGTTCGGAGTTGGCAAAATACGGCTGGCAGGTAGAACTTTCTCTTTGACGTCGGCGTTTTCTTTTGATAGAATACTCTTGTTGCATGAACCCGGATATACTTGCGCAGTTTTTAGGTGATACTTCTTGTTACCAGTGTGGTGCTTCCCTGCAGGATGCTGAGGTTACATTTTTAATGCGTTCTGCAGTAGCGGCAATTGTACATATTCGTTGTGCCGACTGCCGCGCAGAAACTTTAGCTTCCTTAAGCGTTTCTGGCCATTCGATAACTGATGTTCGCACTGACCTGACCTCTGCTGAACTGAAGAGGTTTTTTAATGCCGCACCGGTTTCTACTGCTGATGTTTTAAATTTTGTTGAACTGCCCGAAGAAAAAAGATGGTTACTTTTGAAGCAAAAAAAAGAGAAATACTCGGAAAAGAAGTCCAACGCTTCCGTCGAGAAGGGTACATTCCCGGAGTCCTCATGGAGAGAAGAAAGAGCTCCGTCCCCCTCCTCTTAGAAAAGCTTTCATTTTTGAAAACTTATCAGGATAATAAGGATGTGGCTGTTGCTGATTTGGATGTGGGAGAGGATAAATATAAAGTCATTATCTCGGAATTACAACTAGATCCTATTTCTGGAGATGTTATTCATGTCAATTTTCGCCGTATTCACGAAGGCGAAAATATTACTACTGTTGTTCCCATCCAGTTTGAGGGAACATCGGAAGCAGTGGAACGCGGTGAGGGTTTGGTGTTAACTCTTTTGGACGAGTTGGAAATTGAGTGTTTGCCCAAACATTTGCCTTCAGAAGCATCGGTAGATATATCTTCCTTGACTGAGATTGGGGATACACTGCGAATTAAAGATTTGGATATTGATTTGGAAAATGTGCAGGTTTTGGGGCACGCTCCGGAAGATTTGGTTGCTAAGTTAGAGGA
>CAYTXD010000200.1:0-2741 GCA_964441305.1 Microcaldota archaeon | reverse complement strand
AAAAGGGTCCATAAGCTCTCTTTCAACAGGGACTGCAATTCCTCCTTCCCTGAGTGACCTCCTTGTCTCAACATTCCTCCTAATTCTCTCCCTTACGCTCTTGTCCCATGTCCTGAGATTTGCAAGGTTTTTTCCAAGCCTGGAAAAGTACTCTGCCGAAACCCCCTCCAAATAGCCGGTATTCAGGTATGTTTCTTCCAATGCTTTGTAGGAGCTTGAAGCCATCATTACTATAGTGAGAAGTATTCCCTCGCTCTCGCCGCCCATCCTGATGTCATTTGCAAGATCTATTGCAGGCTTGAAGCATTCGGATATAAAAACCGACTTTCCAAAAATAATGTCCTCGTCAATAACCTGGATTACAGAGTTAACCTCACCCTGGGAAAAGCCCTCCTGGTTCATCAGGTCCTTTGCCTTCTGCTTCCAGTTTCCCTCGTTTATTCCGTGCACTTTGGTTTCAGGGGAAAGGCCAACATCCGTTTCATCTGCCAATGCCGAGTTGCCAATCTTTTTTTCTCTTGACTTTTCTTCCTTGCCTTTTGCTTTTTTTCCATCATCCTTCTGCTCTCCTTCTCTCTCGCCTACACTTTTTGTACCCCTCAATATCTCAAAGGCCTCCCTGATTTTCGGGTCCCGTATTTCCGGCTCCGCCTTCTTCTGCTGCTCAGCACTTTGATTCGGTTTTCTGCTAATATCTATGGTAGTTTCTGCCAAAAGAGGTGACTGCTTCGCAAGCCAGGCGGCAAATGCCATAATGGCCACAGAGCCTGCTTTAGGCCTGCCTCTTCCCGCCCTTTGGCTTACTTTTTTTTGGTTATTTCTAAACTGGGTAGTTTTCCTCATAAAATCCATTCAAATTATGGCAGTTAAACTATTTAAATCTTGTTTTTTGTGTTGTTTTATGGTCTATACTTTCTGGGATAGCATTATATTCCAAGTATCTTAACTAAAATCATGCTTGGGAAAACTGCGGATATCTGCCCAAGGTGCGGAAAAGAGGTTGGAAAAAGGCCGTGCTGCACAGGGCTCGCCATAGACAGGCATTTTGAGGGAAAGCCGGTTGAAATTAGGGGCATATATGATTTAATGGTGAGCAAGGTAAGTGAGCAGGCAGGCCCTTTGAAAGCTGAAGTGAATGACGAATCAATTAACCTCGGATGCAAATCCTCTTTTTGCAGGTTGTTTGTTGGAATGGATAAGATAATGCTGGAGCTTCTTCTTTCCAGAAAAGCAAAGGCAAAATGCATATTTGATGTTGAGTGTGTTGGCGGGGATAAATACCTTCATAAAATCAACCTTAAAAGCAAAGATGAAATTAACGGAGAATTCATTTCTCTTATGAAAGAAGCATATCTTGCTTCTGCCTGAATTCCGTTTACTGCTACTCAAAATCGCTGCGCCTCGTAATTCAGCCCAAGCCTATCTGCAATTTCCACTGCTTTCCCAAATTCTTCTCCGGTTACCTTCCGATTAATCTCTTCAATATCTCGAGCCCTGTATGCAGGCCTGTACTGGCTCATGAGGTTCACGCGCACATTTACACCCAAGTTTTCGGCAATCCATTCAAGAATATTTTTTGAGCAGCATTCCACATGCCCTGGCAGAACAAGGTGCCTTATCACCACTTCTGCATGTTCAGAGGCAAGCTTGTGGTTCCTGCTCACAACATCAAAGTAATTGGAAACCACAGACAGCCGTTCCGCGCATTCATTATTCCCGTATTTGAAATCCGACAAATAAACATCCACAACCCCCTCAAGAAGCCCCATTGCAGGCACACTCATGTACATGTTTGAATTCCAAACTATCGGGATATTTCTTTCACATATCGACAGCGCTTTCATTATGTTGTGCAAGTTTGGGGTCGGCTCTCCGCCAACAAGATTGCAGTTTATCGCATCTGCCCCCTCAATCCATTCTGCAATATCTTCCGGCTTCCAAACTATCCCTGCCTTAGGGTTCTGCGAAATTCCCCAGTTCTGGCAGTATTTGCAGTGCAAATTGCAGCCGGAGAAAAATATCGTTCCTGAAGGGACAAGATAGCTTTCCTCCCCAGTGTGCACAAATGCGGATGACACGCGCGATTCATAACCAACACCGCAATGCCCCATCTCCCCCTCTTTCCTGTTCGCAAAGCAGTTCCTTTCACAGAACCCGCAGTTCTGCACAATCTCCTCTGCCCTATCCACCTTTTCCTTCATTTTTCCTCTTTCTTTCAGAACAAGATATCCTGCCCTCTCCTCTCCCTCAAGAATCCTGAAATACCTTTCCAATGCGAGATTTATGCCCTCCATTATTCCTCCTCTTCCTCCAAAGCAGTAGCGCCTGAAATCTCCCCGCTTCCGACAATTCTCAATTTTCCCTCCGGTTTTGTGATTATTATCCTGTTCCCTTTCTCAAATGCAATTTTCCTTGCGCACTTGAAGGATACATTCCTGCCCCTAATTTCTGAAATTTTTGCCCTGGCAAACTGCAGGCCGCAGGAGATGTGGAACTCGTCATCTTCAGTAAAGCTTCCCCTGAAAAGGGGCGACAACTTAACATTGCAGTCAATATCGCAGGAAACTTCCATTTCCTCTGCCATAACATCCCCGCGCTCAACTTCCTCCGCCTTCACCCCCTTCAGGCAAACCCCAACCCTGTTTCCCGCAGTAACCTCCTTCACATCCTCATCCTGCACCTGCATGGACTTGACTTCGACATCCCTTTCAGACGGATAAAGCTTGAGCTTGTCATGCACT
>CAYTXD010000199.1:0-2743 GCA_964441305.1 Microcaldota archaeon | reverse complement strand
GAAAACCACGAAGTCAACTTTCTTTATGTTCCTTCCATTGATGTTTGCCGCAACCGTGATAGGGGTTTCAGGTGATGCATAGTATGAGTCAGTAAGAATGTTTTGCACAGAAACCACTGCTTCCCCTGCAAGCTCTTCCGAAGGTGCCCCCGGGACTCCAGGCTCTGGAGGGGCTGTTTGGGCTGTTTCCCTTCCCCCTTCCTGCCTGAATGAATAGAAAAACTTTAGGAAATCATCCCAGTTGGTGTCAGACGCCAGCTTTGTTCTCTCGGTGTAATGAGGCAGGAATGCAGAGGGGGAGGTTGGGAAGTAGATTGCATTTCCCTGCGAATACTGGCGCGAGCCTCCGTTGAACTTATAGAAAACGACTCCTTCGTGCGCTTCAACAAGGGACTTCGCCGCGGACCTTAAGTTCGGGTCGGACGACCTTTCGGAAATGAGGTATGCAAAATCAACAAGGTCTATTGAGCTGTAATAACCTTCCCCGTAGTCCTCTGCGTTGTGGCGCGCGGATGCAATGTCGCCCCAGTTGCTTTTTGTCATGTAATTTCTCATGCTTATTGCAAAACTGTCGAGCTCATCCGAAAAGCCTGCCGCCTTTTCAAGGTCCACTGCCGCAAGTGTGACCAGGGGCTCCCTGCTCTGCTCAGTATAGAATCTTCCGTAATAGTATATTATTGCCTCCGCAAGCTCCCGCTCGTCCATTTGCGGGTTCCTGTTCAATGCCAGAAGTGCATTTCCGTAATCCCATCCGTCACCAGGCTCCGACTCCTGGGAGGAAACAGCAACTTTTGCATAGTCTGAAATTTCATAATGCACCTCATACATTCCCATGAGGCACGCGTCAAACCCGACCAAATCTATTTTCCTGCCAAGAGTGTTTTTCGCATAGGAAAGCCCGCCTACAAGCTCAGGCATGGTCAATGCATCGTCACCGCTGGTTTCGTCAAACGCGATTGCGCCGGACATTCCGCCTGCGACTGAATTGTCCCATCCCGCCCCGTGGTTCCATAAAACGACTGCATATTTTTTTGCAGGGTAGCTTGTAATTCCCCAATAAAGAAAGTCGCGCAGCGCCTGCTCGCTTCCCATGTTCACCTCCCCCAAGTCCTCCACAAGCCGGGAGTTTATCAGCCGCATGTTCTCATCATGGGTTACATAATACCTTCTTGTGCCCGCCCAGTCGCCGTTGCTCCTGTCATACCCTGCAAACTCGTTGGATGATGCAGTCCTGTCTATTTGCACTATTATGTTAACATAATCATTTGAGCCGGCAAGCTCCATTTCATTCAGGTCCTTTACTGCCGCGGCCTCGAGATTGTTGTCCCCGTCAACATACACGAGAAAAGTCCATTCTGCAGTGCCTTCGGGGTAGGTTATGTTTGAGAGATTTGCGGAATCAGGAACCTGTAGTGCGGAGCATTCCGCGGGCGCAATTGCCTCCTGCACGCACAGCCCTTCCCTGCATATTTCGCGGGTGCATTCACCGACATTTACGCTGGAGCATGAGCCGTGCTGCCCGTCAAGCGGCAGGTATATGCAGTTCCCGTCTTCCGAAACATCGCGCGTGCATGAGTTGGAGTCATCACACACAGTATCTGGCGTAAATGGGCAGCAGCATCCAAAAAGAAGGAAAAAAGAAAATATTGCCGCCAAAATGAATATTTTGTTTCCCGCACTCATGAGTTGAATTGGAAAAATAAGTTTAAAATATGCCTAGTGGCTCAGCCCGCGCACATGGATTTCCTTTTCCTGGTTCCTGTCAAGCCTGAAAGGTATGTCAAGCTTTGCCTTCAGCTTCCAGATATGGGCCTTGTTGTCATGGCCTAAATGGTAGCTTGTCGGGTTTGCATTTCTGGGAATGTAAATTTTTCCTGTAAATGTTTCTGAAGTGTATTCCTTTTCGCCCGAAAGCTCTATTACTTTTCTAAAAACCTCGCCCTTTGATTCAGTGGTTACGGTTTCGATGTGAGTTGACCTTGGAACCCCGAGCTCCTTATCTGAATGATAGTCATAATGATCCATGATCCTTTTTGTCTGCACCTTTTTCTTTTCGATGCAGTATAGGGTTACTTCTATCCTTCTTGCCTTCTGGGGCTTTTTGAAATTGGTCTTTACTTCAAGAGATATTGTTTCTCCGGGCAAGTAATTCTTCTTGTCTGTTTTTAGCTTAAACATGAATGCACCACTAATATATGGGACTTTGAGTTTAAATTCTTATTGCCTCATTTGGTTGGGGCGGGCAATTCTTTTGGCTCAGGCAAGCCCCCTGATTTGGCGCAACTCTCTTGAGATATATTCGGATATGAGCTTTCTTGCCTCAAGGGTGTGCATTATGAATCCTTCGCCCGCCTCTTCATAGTCCGGCTCCCAGCCGTTTCTAATCATTTCCGGGCCTTTTTCTGCAATTGCCTTAAGGGCAAAGTATTTTGCAGTGAATTCCAAAAGCTCGAGGCTTGGCGCCCTGGTTTCCCAGTTTATCCTGGCATTAAGCTCGTTGCTTGCGATTCCCATATTCTTCAGCAAGCCAATCCACGCTTCCCTGCTGAGGCTAGAGTCCCTGAGCCACCTGTTTGCCAAAGTGCCATCAGTTGAAAGCTCCACCTTGCCGGAGGGGCTTGAGGTTCGATCACGGATCGATACCTTTTTCGAACACCGCTCGATGATCCGGGAGTTCGGCTATCAGCCTACGGTTGAACATGTCTCGACAGAAAGCGTTGAACCGAGTCCGGAAATGCAGGAA
>CAYTXD010000198.1:0-2749 GCA_964441305.1 Microcaldota archaeon | reverse complement strand
GGGGATGCACTAAAATATAGCACTGCAATTAGGGGGAACCCAATTGGAGTTTATTCAGATAGAATAATGCATTTTTTGGAGGGAGGGGTGTTTCGGGTAATTAAAGAACAAACTGATAAAGGAACGTACACCCGCAACCCAGAAGTAAAAAATGAAGCGAGAGTGCATGCCGAGATTTGGGGTATTGGAAGTGCAACAACTTTGATTATTAATGATTGCGATGATTTGGTCGAGGAATTCAATAAAGGAATCAAAGATAATGATGCCAAAATTTTAAGTGAATTGAATATTGACCAAGAATCCTTAGTTTGGGCAGCGGAATTCATCAGCGAAATGATACGCGCTCACCATGACCTGATATCTGATACAATTAGAGAGATTATACATAACGAGCTTGACCCAAAAAGATGTTCTCCGCCTAAAGAAATCGAGAGTAAAAAAGTCAATGTGCCTCCTAAAAAACCATTCAAAAGTATTTCTAATTCCGAATAAGAACTAGTGAATTTCATATTAGTTACTTTGAGGGGTTGTAGAAAAGAAGGCCAGCGCGCCACCGCGCTGGCAAGGCGACCAGTTTTTCTGCTTGCCTTACGGCAAGAGACAGAAGACGAGTATAAAATCTAGTGATACGTAGAATATAGGTAAAAAAGTAGTATTTAAATGTTTTGTTGTATTATAGAGTAGCATCAAGTGATAAGCTATGGACGCTAGAGAAATTGATAAAAAAATTGGCGAGCTGGAGAAGGAGAAAGGAGAGTATATCGATCGCCTGAAGAAGCTTAATTCCAAGCTGAGGGAGAAGAGGATGAAGGCTAAAGCATACTCTCCTTATTTGAAGGGAAAGGAGGATATGGTGACAGGCCCGCTTAAGAGGAAAATCAGGGGCCTTGAATTCAGGATTTCAACAGAAGCTTTTGACAGGCACAGGGAAGCAGAAATAATAAAAGAAATAAAGAAACTGGAAGCCGAGCTTGCAAAGGCAAAGGAAGTTGAAAAGAGAAGAAGGGGGAAGGAGCTGGCGCAGGGGGATGTTGGCCAGATTCAGAAAAAGATTTCTGAAATAGAGGAGAAGGTTGCGCCGATAAGGGAGGAGCTCAAAGAGCTTTACTCCCTTTCAAGAAAGGTGAGGGGAAAGCAGGCGAGAAAGGCAAGGGAGAGAAAGGAATATACCCCCTACCTGAAAAAGAACCAGAAGCTTACTCTCGAGGATATTGTGGAGATTGAAAGGGCATAGGTGTTTTAATTTTGGGGTGGAAATACCCACATGGGAAAAAAGGCCTTTCTTATTGATGCTGATTACACTGTAAAGAACGGGAGAACTTACGTTAGGCTGCTTATGAAGGGAAACAGGTTTTTCCGGCTTTATGACGGGAGGTTCATGCCCTATTTTTACCTGGATGCACCGGAGGAAAAGAAGGGAGTTGTTGAGTCTGTTGTTGCTGAGGAGAAGGGAAAGCTGGTGAAATCGGAGAAGGTTGAGTCGGTTGAAAAATGGGTCAAGGGTGAAAAGAAGAATTTGCTTAAGGTGTATTGCAAGTACCCTTTTCAAGTGCCTGCCCTGAGGGGGGCGCTTCGGGATTTTCAGGCATATGAGCACAGGATACCTTATGCGAAAAGATACATGATTGACATGGGCATTACGCCCATGGCTGTAATGAAGTATGAGCGGGAGGGAAGAGTGATTAAGGAGATTACCGGGGAGGAGGAGGGGACGCCCAAGCTGAATATGATGGCGTTTGATATTGAAACTTACAACCCCCTGGGAGCTCCGCGCGAGGAAAAGGATCCGGTAATCATGATTTCGTATTCCGATGGAGGGAGGAGCGGGGTGCTTTCACACAAGGAGTGCGGAAAGGAGTTTGTAGAGGTTTTTGAAAGCGAGCAAAAGATGATTGCAGGCTTTTCGGAAAAGCTTAATGAGCTTGATGTTGAGGTGTTGCTCGGGTACAATTCCGCGAATTTTGATTTGCCATATTTGAAGGGAAGGGCGGACCGGCTGAAAATTCCCCTTGAGCTTGGAAGGGACAGGAGCGGGTTCAGGCTGAGGGCTGCGGGTATAAGGAAGATTGCAAAAATACACGGCAGGCTGCATATTGACCTTTATCCAGTTGTGCGGTTCATGGGGGCGATTGGGGCAATTGAGGTTTCAAGGTATACTCTGGACCATGCGGCAGAAGAGATTACCGGGAAAAAGAAAAAGGATGTAAAAAGGCTTAACATTTGGGAGATGTGGGATGATGAAGGGCAGAGAGGGGAGCTTGCGGAATATGCGCTCCAGGATGCTGTGATTACAAGGGAGATTGCAGATTTTGTCCTTCCCGTTGAAATCGAGATGAGCAAAATCACAAAGACGCCTCTTTTTGATGTATGCAATTCATCAAGCGGTCAGCTCGTGGAGTCCCTTCTTATGAGGAAAAGCTTTGGGAGGGAAGAGATAATACCTAACCGGCCAAAAGAGAACGATGTTAAGATGAGAATGAAGAGGCCAATAGAAGGGGCGTTTGTCAAGCTTCCAACGCCGGGGATATACGAAAATCTTGCTGTTTTTGATTTCAGGGGTTTGTATCCCTCAATAATCATTTCGCACAATATTGACCCTTTCACCCTAAACTGCAATTGCTGCTCTAATGAGGGGGAAGCATATGTTTCGCCCCAGGGGCATAAGTTCTGCAAGAAAAGGGAGGGGCTTATTCCCTCAACTTTGGGAGAGTTGATAGGAAAAAGGGGGAGTATTAAGGATAAGCTGAAG
>CAYTXD010000197.1:0-2783 GCA_964441305.1 Microcaldota archaeon | reverse complement strand
CTTCCCAACCAGTAGGGAAAGAAGAAATAACTCCCATTACTCCTGGCGCCCCTGAAGCGCCTGCTCCAAAAACGCCTCCAACTCCAAAGGAAAAGCCGAAATACAAGCCAATGTATAAAACAGTTGGCGAGGAGCAGGAGGAAAAGCCCGAGGCACCTCCACCGCAGGCACAGCCCGCAGCCCCGCCCCCTGAAGCAAAACCTGCCGCACCAGAAGAACCCGAATCCCTTATCACTCCTACAAGGCATAGGAAGGCACCTGCCGCGGCCCCGTCCCCCCAGCTGGCGGGCCTCTCGCCCCTTGAAAAGATAATTTACAATAAGTATGGTGACACAGGAGTTAAGGTCTATAACTTGATAGATGGCGAAAAAACGGCAGAAGAAATACTCATGGAAACAGGCATAAGCGAAGTAAAGCTTGTCGAAATGCTTGAATTCATGGACTCGCAGGGGATAATCAAGCTTGAGAAGCCGGAGGAGGAAAAGCCGGAAATGAAAGAGGAAACAGGGGCGGGCGAGTTCAAGCCAATGGTTGAGGAGGCGGCAGAGCTCGAAGGGGGAGAACTGCCCCCTGTGGAAACAGGGGAGTTTGCAGGCATAATTCCGATAGATGTCCCAGTGAAGCAGAAAATAGGGATTTTGCAGAAGGCAAAGCTCATTCCATCACTTATGTTAAAATTCGGCTCCAAGGGAAAGAAACTCTACGATTTGACAGACGGAAAGAAGGATGTTATCGAACTTTTCATGCGCACTGGCTATGCATTAAGCGAAATAGACTACACCCTCGCGTATCTTGGAAACAGGAATGCCCTGCTTTTCAAGCCGCTTTCAAGAAGCGAAGTCAAGAAGAAATACGGCGCTGACGGATTCACAGTCTACAAGAAATATGGAAGGGACGGGGTGCTTCTTTACTCTTTGATTGGCAAATACCCCTCCCTCAGGGACACAATATTCGCCTCAAGGCTCGAGCCGGAGCGTGCAGTGGAAATATTCCTTTTCATACACAAGGTCCTCGGGCTTGAGATACCAATTGACAGGCAGACAATCTACAGGCAGCTCGGGCTCAGCGGAGGATAAGTGCGGATACTGCTTCCCCCTCTCCATTATCTCTTGAAATTAAACCCGTGAAAGCGCAACCTTCTCAAGAACAAGCTCATCATGGGAATAATTCATCAGAGCATTCCTGTCAAGCAGGAACCTTTTCTCCAACTCCTCTTCCTTCCCATATGACACTTCCAATTCCTCGGCTTCCAATAGCTCAACCATTCTTTTCTTCTCAAACTCACCGGCAACCAAAAAATCGCCCCCACTCTCAATTCCCACCCTTTCAATCGCTTCCGAAATTTTGGTGCTCGCCCCTGCCCAAAGAAGGAACTCGCTTGCAATTGTCTTTCCGTTTGCTTTTTCCCAAGCAGATTTTAAGTGAAGCTCGGAGGAAATCCCATTGACTGAAAACGCCTGAACCCCTTCAATTTCCCTTATCCTTGCCAGAACCTCCTCTTTTCCCAGCCCAGATTTCAGCCTCAAAACTATCATAATCCTTTTAAACTCTTAAGATAATATAATACTTCTCTCTAATTAGCTTGGAGGTTATGAAATGGAACAGTATCACGGCAAGTCAAGGACAAAAAGGAAAGGAACCGGCGGAAGAAGGAAAAAATCCACGGACAAGAGGTCGCACCTAGTGGGAGGCCCGTTTACTGCAACAAAGGCCAGTGAATCAACTTCAAAAAAGCTGGTAAGGGCAAGGGGCGGAAACAAGAAGCTCAAGCTAAAGAAGGCATCGGTTGCAAGCGTGAAAACAAAAGACGGAATAAAGAAAGCACTAATTAGAACTGTGCTTGAAACACCAGACAACCGCCACTATGCAAGAATGAACATTATAACAAAAGGCGCAATTGTCGACACCGACTTGGGGAAAATGAAAGTCACAAACCGCGTGGGGCAGGACGGCGTGGTAAACGGAATTCTAATCTAGTTTTCTTCTTCTTTTTCTATTCTTCTCCATGCAAGCTCCATTTTCATCCAGTCAGTCAGGCCCAGTTCAACTTTTGTTTCTAATTTTGGGTATTCTTCAGGGATTTCAAAATCCACATCAAAACCCGAAATTCTGCCGTTCTTTTTCAACTCATTCAAAACTTCCAAAGTAAGCTTTAGCTTTTCATAGTTGCTTTTAATTTTTTCAATTCTTTCTGCATTATCATTCAAATCAAACAAATCAGCAGTCATTAGCAGCACATGCACTGCATCCAGCAATTCCTCTACCGCTTTAATTAGCTTACCCAATTGCATGTTAACCCTTTCTGTTGCCTCCTTTGAACCCATTCCCTTTGCGCATATGAAAATAGCGTTCCCGTAATCAGCTGAAACTATTCGATATTGGGAAACTATGCTTGAAATCCCAAAATCGTGAGCAACCTCTCCCATATCCTTTTCCTTCTGGAAATTCCTGTGCAGCTCCTCGTTTTCCTTTTTCCATTCATCAGAAGATGAAAACCTTGAGCATCTTCCTGTAGTAGACATAACATTATTTGAGCAGACCTGCCCTGCAGCATGTGCAAGCAAAAGAAATTTCACAATCCTCTGCCTCTTGCTCAATATTTTTGTTTCCAAATTCCTGTTCTCAAAAGAAGAAATTGCCATACGCCCTGGTGTGCCTTCTGCGGGATTTCTTCCGCCTTTTTGGGCACCCACCACTTCCATACAATCACTATATCCATTTTCCCATATATAACTCTACGCACTGAAGGCAAGAGGCCTTTCAACATTATTTTCTACCCATTC
>CAYTXD010000196.1:0-2838 GCA_964441305.1 Microcaldota archaeon | reverse complement strand
TTTGTGGCACAACTTATTCCAGATGGGAAAAACCTAATTGTGTCCCACAGCCGAAATTTGCATAGTGATTTAAAATGCTGGCTGGCAATAGAGGAAACATGATGGAATTTTTGGGGAATCTGATTGAAATTGACACCAATTCCATGGAAAAGAAGAATTATGAAAAGTGCGCAAAGCTTATTGAGAAAGAGGCAAAAAAAACAGGTTTGAAAACAAACATTGTTTACGGAAAGCCTGTTAATGGGAAGAAGAGGCCCAACGTATTGATTAGCCTTGATGCTGGCGCAGAAAAAACTCTTCTCCTCAATGCCCATTACGATGTTGTGCCTGAGGGAGATGGGTGGAAATATCCTCCATTTAAGATGACTGTTAGGGGAAACAGGGCATACGGGAGGGGCGCATGTGACGATAAGGGGCCTCTTGCAGCGTGCATGGAGGCGATTAAGGAGCTGAAAAGGAGAAAGAGTTCAAAGGTTAATATAATATTTGCAGCAACATGCGATGAGGAAGTTGGGGGAAAGCAGGGACTTGGAGCAGTAATGAAAAGCGGCGTGAGGGCGGATGCAGCATTCATACTTGATGGCGGGGGAGAGGTGAGCATCGGCTGCTCCGGGATTGTCTTTGGAAAAATCACAGTAAAGGGAAAGCAGGGGCATGCAGGCTATGCATTCCGCGCAAAGAACGCGCTTTACGAAGGACTTAGGCTTGCGGGGGAGCTAAAGAAATACTCAAAAATAAGGGAGAGGAAAAAAAGCAGGTATCCCGTGCACGATGATGCGCCATACGGGAAGGCATACGGAAGGTTTACGATTACAATGTTCAATACGGGAGAAAAGGAGAACATCATTCCGGGAGAATGCGAAATCAGGTTCGACTTGAGAACTATTCCGGAGGAGAAAATTTCTGACGCAAAAAGGGAGTTCAGGGAGTTTTTCAAAAAAGCATTGGCAAAAACAAAAGTAAAGGCATCTCTTGATTTTACTGAGGGAAGCCCTGGCTACCATACCGACCCAAAGCAGCCTTTTGTTGAAAAGCTGAAGAAAATTATCGGAAAGAAAAAGGCGATTGTGATGCTCGGGGGAACTGACGGCAGGCACGTTGCAAAGTACAATATCCCTGCAGTCCTGCACGGCCCGATAAGCAAGGATACCGGGGCGCACGGAAAAGATGAGTTTGTATATGTTGATTCACTGGAGAGGATAAGGGAAGTAGTAATTCGGTTATGCGAGGAAGGATGGTAAAATGAGAAGCATGAGTAACCTTGAGTACAAGTATATTGTGGAAGAGCTCAGGGAGATTGAGGGAAAGCGGCTTGACAAGATATATCAGCATGGGGATGGCAGGTTCAGGTTAAAATTGAGGGGGACAGACATCGTATGTGAACTTGGGGTTAGGATAAATTCCACTAAGTACATAGAAAAGGCGGGAGAACCCACTCCTTTCATTGTGGCATTGAGGAAGAGGATTTCAAATTCAATTGTAAGGGAAGTCAGGCAGCAAGGGGCTGACAGGGTTGTTGTTTTCGAGCTGGAGAAGGAAAGGAGGTTTTCCCTTGTCCTGGAGATGTTTTCGCAGGGGAATATGGTGCTTGTGAATGACAGGGGAAGAACAGAGCTTTGCCTTAGGAGGGAAAGCTGGAAGGACAGGTTGATTCGCGAGAAAAGGGAGTACAGCTTTCCGGAGGGAAGCCCCCTTGGCTTCACTCCCGGAGCGGAGCAGTTGAAGCAGCTTCTTGACGAGAGGTATGCTGCCGCATGCCTCAGTGAGGTTCCGCTTGGCATGGATTACATTAAAGAGGCGATGGGCAGGGCCGGGGTTGACGAGAAGAAAAAAGGCAGCGAGCTGGGAGAGGAAGAGGTGCAAAAAATTGCTTTGGAAATAAGGGGAATTGTCGAAAATGCGAAGCCTGTTCTTTATTTGAAAGAAGGCAAGAAAGTTGATTTTTCCCTTGCGAATCTTGGGAAGTATGAAGAGATGGAGAAGAGGGAGGTTGAGAGCTTTTCAATGTTGCTGGACGAGTTTTACGGCCCTCCGGAAGAGAAGGAAGTTGGGGGGAAGAGAAAGAAGAACAAATCTGACAAGGTGAAAATAAAGCTGGAGAAACAGAAAGAAACCATGGAAAAGCTCAAAGAAAAGGAAAGGAGGTACAAGGAGGTAGGAGACAGGATATATGAAAAATACCAGGATGTTGAGAAGATAATAAGGCATATAAGAAAAAGGAGGAAGGAAAAGGCTTCCTGGAAAGAGATAGAGAAGGAGCTGGATGAATGGGGGGTAAAAATAAACAAAAAGAAGGGAACCGCAAGCATAGATTTGTAGCTTATGCCAGCTGGTCATCGATTGTCAGGTAAGGCTCAAGAATCTTTTGCGCTTTTTTGTTCTTGTCGACTTTTATTGAGAAAAGTGCTCCCTCTTTTCCCTTTGTCAGGAGATGGACATGGGCAATGTTCACTCCCCCTTCCGCAAGCTTCTTGGAAATTTTTGAGAGTTCACCTGGCTCGTCCTTAAGTTTTATCACAAGAACATCGGAGGTTACTACCTTGTAGTCGTTTGCCTCCAGTGTTTCCTTCGCTTTTTTTTCATCCTTTACGGTAAGGTGTATTACCGCCTTGTTGCCGACAAGTTCGGCGCTTATTGCATCGATATTCATCTTGGATTTGCTAAGTAGAAATGAGATATCCGCAAGCAAACCAACCTTGTCATCAGCAATTATCACTAATTGTTTCATAAATATCCCCCATCAAGCTATGGTGAATTTAGTTTTTAAGCTTTTCCCAGTGGAAGGCTGTGGGACAGAATTAGGTTTTTCCCATCTCAAATAAATTATGCCAAAGCGTT